>JBDNHX010000490.1:0-38241 GCA_041688565.1 Planctomycetaceae bacterium | reverse complement strand
TCGGCCTGATGCAGATGGCCTCCCGTGGGAAGCGGCTTGGACCGATCGAAGACCCCGATATTGTCAAGCCCCAGAAATCCGCCGCTGAAAACATGCTTGCCAAGCAGGTCTTTGCGATTCACCCACCAGGTGAAATTGACGACCAGTTTTTGAAACGTGCGAGCCAGAAACAGGCGGTCTCGATGGCCGGGTGTGCCCGTTTGTTTGTAAACGCGCCAGCAGGCCCAGGCATGAACGGGGGGATTCACGTCACTGAAATTCCATTCGTACGCTGGGATCTGACCATTGGCGTGCATGTACCATTCACGCAGAAACAGAATCAGCTGCTCACGCGCGAAATGATTGTCGATATCCGCCATTGGCACCATGTGGAAAGCAAGATCCCACGCGGCATACCATGGATACTCCCATTTGTCCGGCATCGAAATGATGTCGCGGTTGAACAAATGCGGCCATTCACTGTTACGAATGTTGCGGCGAGATTCAGGAGCGGCCGGCAGATTCGGATCGCCGTTCAGCCAGTCTTCCACGATGTAGTTGTAGAACTGCTTGGTCCACAGCAATCCGGAATAACCCTGCCGCAGGACTCGTCGAGATTCCTCGGGCAGCGAAGCCGGAATCTTCGCCGCATAAAACGCGTCCGCTTCTGCAATACGCTGGACGAAGGTGTCTGAAAAGGTGCTGCCAAACAAAGCCTTCGGTGGACGTTCAAAATCCCATAGACGCAGCTGCAGTGTGACCTTTTCGCCCGACCGGATGGTCACACGATAGTGAGCGGCCGCTTTGGTACCCGTCTGTTTAGGATTCACCGCATCCTGACGGCGCCCGATAACGTATTCGTGGAAGCCATCCTTGTAGTACTTACCAGACAGAGTCGGATCGTGCAGGTAGCGAGGATTGGATTCGTTTTCTGTGAACAGCCATGTGGGCGATTTACCATCCGGGCCCGTATCCGCTGCAAACATGAATTTGCCGAGCGTCGCGTGATCGGCCACCACGCGGCCGAACTCATCCTTTTGCATATTCGGCTTCGGCCAGCAGCCCTCATGGGTGCAGCCCCAGGTCCATGTATTGCGAAACCAGAACGTTGGCAGAACATGGACGGAAGCAATCGCCGGCCCGCGATTGGCGATGGTGATCCGGATGAGAATGTCGTCTGAATTTTCCTTGGCGTACTCCGCAAACACATCGAAGTAACGATTGCGTTCAAAAATACCCGTGTCGACCAGCTCCAGTTCGGGCAGATTACGACTGCGATGCTGATTGTCAGCCACCAGTTTTGCGTACGGGTATTCCAGCTGCGGATACTTGTACAACGCTTTCATGTACGAATGCGTCGGCGTGGAATCGAGATAATAGTATTCTTCCTTGACGTCTTCGCCATGATTTCCTTCGTGGCCACTGACGCCAAACAGACGCTCCTTCAGAATCGGATCACGTCCGTTCCAAAGCGCCAGGCCGAAGCACAGCCGGCACTGCCGGTCCGTGAAACCCATCAGGCCATCTTCGCCCCAGCGATACGCACGGCCTCGCGCATGGTCGTGGGGAAACGACTGCCATGGATTTCCGTCGTGCGAATAATCTTCGCGAACCGTGCCCCATTGGCGTTCGGAAAGATATGGGCCCCATCGCTTCCAGTTGGCATCCTCGGAGCGAGACTCTTCCTGTTCCAGTCGAACCAGTTCGGCCGATTTCGTATGGAGATCGTTCATCAAGGTGAATAACTGCCTGGCTGTCGGGAAATACTGAGGCTGTCTGCGTTCTGCTGACAGCGAGTTGTATTCGGATCGTGACCTGTTGGCACTGGTCTGGACGCACAATTTTACGACAACCACAGCATTGCACGCGGTCGCCTGTGCAGATCCGGAACGGGGACGGGCACGGCCTGTCACTCCGCGCCGCGGACGTCACCAGTCTTGCGAATTCACCTGAAATTGACGGCATTCTGAACTCAGTTTGCCTGCTGGGCGCCATTCCGAGACGCGAGAACGATGTTTTCACTGAGCTTTTGTTGCCATGTCCCGCAAATCCCGGAGGTCCCCTTCCGTGGATGGTGCTCCCCGGGTATTTTTCGCCTCAGATTCCGGGTATTTTTCGCCTCAGATTGAGGACTGGAGAAAGACGGCATCTGTTCCCGCGGTACCCAACAGCGCACACGATCGAGAACGCTCAGCCTTTACGGCCAACTTCCGGATTTTGATTTATGAACGATTCGTCAACTCCCGCCCATCGCGACTTTGTTCGTCAGATTATTGACGAAGACATGAAAACCGGCAAGTGGGGTGGTCGCGTTCACACTCGGTTTCCTCCCGAACCCAACGGATACCTGCACATCGGGCACGCGAAGTCGATTTGCCTGAACTTCGGCATCGCCAAAGAGTACGGCGGCAAATGCAATCTGCGTTTTGACGACACGAATCCCGAAAAGGAAGAAGTCGAGTACGTCGAATCGATCATGGATGACGTCCGCTGGCTCGGTTTTGACTGGGAAGATCGGCTGTACTACGCGTCGGATTACTTTGAACAGATTTATCAGTGGGCTGAACAGCTGATCCGCGATGACAAGGCGTACGTCTGCAGTCTGCCGCAGAAAGACATCCGCGATGGGCGTGGCAGCGCCAACGAAGTCGGAGTCGACAGTCCCTACCGCAGTCGCAGTGTGGAAGAAAACCTGGATCTGTTCCGCCGGATGCGTGCCGGAGAATTTGCTGATGGAGCTCACACGATGCGAGCCAAAATCGATATGGCTCACAAGCATATGCTGATGCGCGATCCGATCATGTATCGCATTCGTCATGCTGAGCATCATCGGACCGGGCACAAGTGGTGCATCTATCCGACGTATGACTACACTCACGGGCAGTCCGATTCCATCGAAGGCATCACGCATTCGATCTGCACTCTGGAATTCGAAAATCATCGCCCGCTCTACGACTGGTACTGCGGCGCTTTGAGTATTCATCATCCGCAGCAGATTGAGTTCAATCGACTGAATCTGACTTACACAATGATGAGCAAGCGTCTTCTGCTGGAACTGGTTCAGGGCGGACATGTGAATGGCTGGGATGATCCTCGCATTCCAACACTGCGCGGCTTGCGTCGTCGCGGTTATACGCCGGAAGCCATTCGAGCCTTTGTGGCTTATGTGGGAGTGACAAAACACAATGCCACGATGGACATGGGTGTGCTCGAAAATCACATTCGCGAAGATCTGAACAAGCGTGCCGAACGCCGCATGGCTGTTCTGAATCCTTTAAAGGTTGTGATCACCAATTATCCTGACGGGCAGTCCGAAGAGATGGAGGCCGTCAACAATCCGGAAGATCCCTCCGCTGGAACTCGCAAGGTGCCGTTCAGTCGTGAGCTGTACATCGAACGTGATGACTTCATGGAGGATCCGCCGAAGAAGTTCTTTCGGCTGTCACCGGGCAAAGAAGTTCGTCTCCGCTGGGCTTACTTTGTCACGTGCACGGATGTCGTAAAAGATGCGAACGGACAGATCACCGAAATTCATTGCACCTACGACCCGGCGACTCAGGGCGGCGACGCACCCGACGGTCGCAAGGTGAAGGCGACTTTGCACTGGGTGTCTGAAAAACACGCGCTGGCTTCTGAAGTGCGGTTGTACGATCATCTGTTTGTGAAAGAAGATCCGGATGATGTGAAAGATCCGTCGCTCGACTGGAAATCCAACCTTAATCCAAACTCCTTGCAGGTACTTCCAGCGGCGATGCTGGAGCCTTCGTTGGGTCTGGCAAAAGCAGGCGATCGCTTTCAGTTCGAACGGCTTGGTTATTTCTGCGTCGACAGTGACACGACGACTTCGAAAATGGTTTTCAATCGCACGGTCACACTGAAGGACCAATGGACGAAGGAGCAGGCAAAGAGTTAAGACCGCTCATCAGAGCGCGAAGTGTTTCAAGCACCAGGAACTGAGAACACCGGACGATTCTCCGCAGGAAGATGAAAGTTGTGGCTAAGAAGGCGAAAATACCTGATCCGTTAAGTGAGATTGCAGCGAACCTTTTGGCGTCGCTGGAGACGCATCGAAGCGCTCCGTCGCATGCAATGGATTCTCCGTTTTTGACGTGGTCACAACTGGTGGCCAGCCAGAGTGGCGTGTCGATGGACTGGGCCACGGCCTCCCTGCAAAAATCACCGGCCAAAGGCCAGATTGTTATTGCCGTCACCGAGGACCTGAAGAGCCCCGTTGCTCTGAGCAAAGATGTCGAACGACTGGCTCAGGATGCTGTTGTCCTGCAGCGGCTGGTCCAGCATCCCTTCACCGGGTGCAGTGAAACGGTTCCCGTGCGGTCCCTTTCGGAGCTCTGTAAAGGTCTGGATAAGAATCTACGGAAACCAGTTGAAGCCTGGTGGTCTCAAAGTTCAGCGAACTTGCCAGCGGGCCTCTCCCGGATTGAACAGAAGTCCGGAAAAAAAATCGTCGTTGCGATTCATGACGAGCGATTTGTACGCCCAGATGTCACTTTAAGTCGAAAACTGACGGCGGCTCTGGAATCCCTGCGGAAGCTTGGCGACACCAGCTATCCGGCGCTGCTGAGTGACCTGTTGACGCGAGCCGATGTCGCTCCCGATGATCCACTGCTCGTCGGCGCATTCCTGCAGCCGCCTTTTGCAGACTCCACGATGCTGGTGGCCGGAAAATTGCCACACGGCTGGCTGGCACTGAGCAGCGATGCCGAACAGGTCGTGAACAGCGAAGGCTTCCTGCGCCGCCTGCTGCTGCAGAATTGCGACGAGGCAACTCCTGAAGTCAAGTTGTCGACACTTGCAAAGATCATGGTCAAAGAACTGCAGCCACGTTTCAGCGAAGTCTGGCGGACTCATTTTGAGTTGCAGCGAAAATTCCCGTTTGTCGAATTCTCCGCAGGCGGATCAAAGGCGAAACCGGATCTTATTCTTCGCGACGCCCGCTTTCCGCGTGCGGAAAAAGTTCTGTCTGAGCAGCTTGTGAAACACCTTGATGCTCAGAAAATCATTGGCGAGTCGGCGTATCCAACACCCTGGAGCCGACTGCTGGAACTGACAAAGACACAAGCTGGCAAGGCGACTGTTCAGAAAGCAATGGCCCTGGAACCGTTTGTCGGGCGAGTCCTGTTGGCGTTTCCTGCGTCGTCAGATTCGCCAGCGGCCTTCATTGATGATGCGGCAGAGCTGGCCGCGTCCACTCGCCTGCTGGAGCTGATCGTTTCGCAGCTTGTGACGGACGATCAGCAATGTGTCCAGGCCGACAAGCTGGCGCTGGTCAAAGGACTGCATCCGCTGCTGAAGCCGCATGTCGCGGTCGCCGTCGAGCGACTCACATCGACGAAGCAGATGCCGCCCGGTTTCGGTGCTCTCCGCATCGGATCAAAGTGGCAGATCTTTCGACTGCAGGATCTGACCGCCGGGCCTGCTGTTGCTCCGTCATCGGACGAACAAAAGTCCAGGGCAAAGAAATCGGCCCCGACCGCTACAGCGAAAACCGCGGAACCAAAGCTGCCTGCGTCCATGGAAAACAAGCCGCCCGCGACATCCGCGATCGAAAGCAAAGCTGTCAATTCTGAACCGTTGCCGGAGAAAGCCTCTGAGCCCTCGCCGCAGGTGGCCACGCCTGCAGAATCATTGGAAGGATTCCGTCAGGATCTGGAAGCGGCATTTCAATCGCTGAGCGAAGTGTCGCGGCTGCCGGGATGTGTCAGTCTGGCTGATCTGCGTCCGGTGTTGAATCGGTATCCGAGGGAAACGTTCGATGCAGAACTGATCCGTCTGCGAAAGGCCGGTCAGTATTCATTGAGCGTCGTCGAGGGGCGTTATCCTCTGTCGGATGCGGAGCGTGATTCGTGTTTGATCATCGACAATTCGCCCCATCTTCTGGTGCGACGTCGAGAATCTTAACCGTTGGTTCTGAAATTTCCGCAGACATCGCGGGGCAGCCGGGGCAATGCGGTTTCCCCGATTGGTTGGGCGAGTCTGATATCGACGAGCCGCTCCGTTCGGCTTTTGCCTCGACGCACGTCTGATGTGTGTTACCCTGCACTAACACTGACCGAGTCTGTTTGGGACACAAGTGCTTTGTGACAGCACAGTGCGCCGGTCGTGAGGAAGAACGACCGGTCGCGTGAAATCCGCAGGACTCGCCCGCATTCGTTCGCAACCCTAACCGCAACGAATCTTAGCACCTGAACCCATGCACGGTTTTCCCATGAATCGGCCAGACGACAATCTCAGCATTTTCGCGGAACACCTGCGGCTCGCAAACCCCTTCGACGAAAATCGCGTCACGCAGATTGACTCGCTCGTCGGCGACATCCCGCAGATTAACAACAGCGCCTTTGAACAGCTGAAGCTGCATGCTCAGAAAACGACGATGGCGGCGAACGGCCGTGGTGTGGTTGTGTCCGGTTCGCCAGGCATTGGGAAGAGCCATCTGTTGGCCCGATTTGGCCAGTGGGCTCGAGCGGAAAAATATCCGTTCGTGTATCTGCTGAATCTGCAGGCCGGGCCGGACGATATTCTCAGAACGATTTTGCGGACAACCATTAGCATTCTGTCACGCAACTTTGCGATGACGCCCTGGCATTCACGTCTTTACAAGATTGTCAGCATGGCGGTGAAAGAAGCCATTCAGAAGTCCGGCACTGACGAAACTCCCGATCTTAACCAAGCTCGTCGTTTTTATCGACGGATGCTTGCCGAACACAATCTTCAGGGGGACGTTTACGAAGTCCTCTGGACTTTGTTTGAGAACGTTCAGCGGATCGTGATGCAGTTGCCGCGAACGAACCTGGCACCGTTGTCCCTGAAATGGCTCTCAGGCGATTCTCTGGACCCGGACCAGGCAGGGCAACTGGGCCTGAACATGGCGGGGGCGAACGAGGAAGGTTCCGGGCTGTCGCTGGAAGACATGAAGAATGTTCTGCGAGTGCTGTGTCAGTTTTCTGCGTTTCGAAATCGCAGTTTCATTCTGTGCTTTGATCAGGTCGACACGCTGAGCGAAGATCAGGTGCAGACCTGGTCGTCCACCGTGCATGCTCTGCTGGATTTGTGTCCCGGGCTGCTGGTCGTCACCAGCGGAGTTGATGAAACGTTTTTGAAATGGACTGCAAAAGCCCTGGTGAGCAAAGCCAGCTGGGATGATCGCATTCGTCAGTTTCCCGTGCTGCTGTCGGGCATCAGCGCTCCTGCAGCGCGCGAACTGATTTTGAGTCGCCTGAAGAATTCCTGCCTGCCGTTTGAATCCATTCCGGAAGTCGGGGCTTTGCGTGCTCATGATGTCTGCTTCCCGCTTGGAAAAGCGGCCGTCGATCCGATTCTGCTCGAGTCCGATGGAACCGAGCGCAACGACATGCGGCCGCGGGATGTCATTTCGCGAGCTGGCACAGCGTGGGATCGGCAGGTCAGCAAAATTCAGTCGCAGGGCTTCGCTGCCTGGCTGCACAGCTGGAATCAGATTGCAGAAATTTCGACCGCGAAAATGTCTGATAATGCATCGGAGCACGACAGCGAAACGTCGACGGACAGCAGCCCGGAGGAGTTGATTCGTCGAAAGGATGCTGTGATTGCCCGTAAGCTGGTCGAACATCAGCGGGCGCGTGAACAGCGTCCGGAAGAGCTGCCGGTTGATGCCGGGAACCTGACGGGACTGCTGACCAGTCTTCTGACGGCATGCACTCAGGCCCCGGCAACGTACCGCGATGCGGCTTATCGTCATCTGCTGGGTTTTGAAACTGCTGAGAATCACGGACCTTCGAAACCGGCATTTCAACTGGTTGTCGAACAGATTGAACCGCACGCGGGGGTTCGTCGTCGCATCGGCGTCGCGGTCGCAGAATCCACGTCGGGACTCAGTGCCACCAACATGCTGAAGCGAATCCAGGCCAGCCTGCTGGAAGGACACATTGTCGACGAAGCCGTTTTGATTCTCGACGGTCGAGCTCCATTGAACCTCGCCACCGCCGGGAAGGAACGACTGAAGGAACTGACAGCGATGGAGTCAAAGTTTTCGATCACGCAGCTGTCTTTTTCTGACTATGCGGCTCTGGATGCTCTGGAAAGCGTCGCCGGCCTGACTCGCGCGGGCGATCTGACGTATCCGGGCGAGAACGGCCGCGACGCCACGATCTCTGATACCGAAGTTTATGAATCCCACCACCGACTGGGACGCTATTTGAATTCGCCGGTGATCGGCCGTCTCATCGGCCACACGGAATCCACGACCGCCGCGGACGTGGCCTGAAGCGAAGTTCGAACTTCCATTTGGCCCACATCGATATGACGGCTGTTTGGTTAGCTCGGTGGGGGCGTGGTGACGGCTTTTTCCACTTCGTCCAGCATCTGAGCCCGGCGGAAAGGTTTGTAGAGTACCGCTTTCAGCCCTTCCTGACGGGCTTTGACGATGGAATGAGACGCATCGTATCCAAACGCGGTCATCATAATGATCGGGACGTGCCGGTTAATTTCACGCAGCTTGCGGAAGCATTCATATCCATTCGCATCCGCGAGGCGAATGTCAGTCAGGACGACGTCGTAATGGTAATTTCGAAGCATTGCACAGGCGGCCGTTGCGTTCTGAACGGCTTCGACTTCACAGCCCATCTGGCCAAGCAGATTATGAGCATCCTCGCGAGCCGTTGCGTCCTGATCAACAACCAGAACACGTTTTCCCTGCAACGCTTTACGGGGCGGCCGATTGACGACTGGCGGACCCATTACCACATTGCTTTCCGGGGCATGAATTACGCTGCCTACGTTGGCGCTGATCTTTCTGACGCGGTCGGTGATCATATGCAGACGCTCACAAACGTCCGGATCGTGTCCGATGTAGCGTTCCAGAATCCAGGTGGCCGCATTCAGGATCTCATCGGATGGCTCCGCAACTTCCCGGCGCAGGCGGTCTGAATTTTCAGTAGCTGCCGTGACTTTTTCAGCGGCCAGCAGTTGCAGCTGATTCAGAGAACTGGCAACCACACGACCAAAAAGAGTGAGGAAGTCGAGGTCTTTTTGATTGAAGGAGAGCGTGCCCGGGCTTTCGACATTGAAGGTTCCCAGCACCGTGTCGCGAATGGTCAGCGGCACCGTCAGTGAACTGCGAGCATCTGCAGCGCCGCAGATATAAAGGCGATCATTTTTGGTGTCCGCGCACAGATAACTGCGATTGCTGAACGCCACAAAACCGGTGACTCCATTACCGGTTTCTGCCGCGAACAAGCGGCGAGTCGCGGCTTCCGGATCCATACCGAATTCCAACAGAGGCATCAGTTCCTGCGTTTCACTATTCAGCAGACGAATCTCAAACGTGTCATACCCCAGAATCTCCTGAGTCAGCTGCAGGATCTGATCTTTCAGCAGAGTGACTCGTTCATCATGAGTCATCGCAGTGACTTCATCCGGCGCCAGATTGCCCATTTCCAGGCCGGCCCGATAAATCGCATCCTGCTTTTGCTTTTCCAGCATCTGCTTGCTGACGTCACGTACGGTCAGGATCAACGCCTGCCGATCCTTGCCGGACAGAGCGATCGACGTTCTTGCAAGACGAAGCCCCAGACTGCAGCGGTCTTCCCGCCGAACATTCAGTGATGCGGCTTCACCTGGCGTTACCGAGACGGCGATCCGACTCAGGTCGGTGCCATCCGTTGGGCGGATCACATCCTGCAGCGATTCGCCGATCAGGTTGCCGTCTGCCTTCAGCAGATTTCGAAAGGTCGTGTTGTGCCAGAGAATGGAGAAGGAATCATCGAGAAGCACAACGCCGTCCGGCAGGGCACTGAACAGGCCCATCGCGCAAACCTGCAGATCAGACATCAGGCCCGGGTCAGACTTATCGCAGACAAGGTAATCGGCGGATGAGTCCGGCATGTGGACATCATTGGTGGAAAGAACTTCCAACTTCTCACCGGTCAGCTCCTTCATTCGAGGAACCGCGGAACCGGTTTGGCCCAACACCAGCATTCGTTGTTGCGTTGCAGTCACTTCTTAATCCCTCAAGCCAGATCGATCGCTCCATCAGTGCGATTCAGAACGACTTATGAATTCTGCCTTGCCAAAGACGTCTTCGCAAGAAGCTTTTGAGATTCCCTTGTTTGGTCGTGCTATCTTTTCCTGGCTCGGAAAACGTGCGGCTGTCGTTCAACACTCGCCAGATTTCCCGACAATTCGTGCAAAATCACGGCCGCAGACGGCAAACTCCGGACCAGCAGTCGTCGTCCAGCACGTTTCGTGACGAAGAAAAATGCCGAAAAGATTTGCCGTAAAAACCTACTCGGACGGACAAAAACACAGACACGACGTTGCCGAGAAAAGTTGGTCGCCGGGCAGCAAGCCAATTCCTTTTGAGAGCTCGTAGCCGCTTGCGGCTCAGGAAACTTTCGATTCCGACGCATTCGCGGGCGTTGCTTCGTCATCCTGTTTCATCGACTGGATCATCAGCATAATCGCACCGGCCACAAGTAACGAATCGGCAATGTTGAAGATCGGATAGTCGTAGTTGCCGAATCGAAATCGCAGAAAATCGCGCACCGCAAGAGCAGGCTCGGTCTCATCAGGAAATCGCTCGCCATGCAGCCCTAGCCGATCGTAGCAGTTGCCCAATGCGCCGCCGGATACCATGGCCAGAGCCACGGTCAGCCAGGCGCTTTTTGCAGCGCCGCGGACGAACAGCCAATAGTTGATTCCGAGGAAAGCCAGGACACTGAGCGCCGCAAAGCCTGTGGCAAAACCCTGGCCCATGCCCCACAGCGCGCCGGGATTCAGGCTGGTATGCAGCTCAAACTTGAGCCACGAATCAATCAGCCATCCGGTTCCCTGGAAGACTCCGCCCAGGCGGCTGAACACGATGGATTTGCTTAGAAGATCGGCGGCGAGTGCAGCGATCGTGATGATGGAATAAACAAGAATCCGAGTCCGTGGATAGGCAGCCATCAGCGACGGCTTTCCTTAACTCGCTCACAATCCACACAATTTCTGGCATGAGGAATCGTCTGCAGTCGCAGTTTGGGAATGCGGGCTTTGGCTTCCGCCTTGCCCTCATCCAGACAGGCTTCACAAACACCGTAGGTGCCGGCATCGATCTTTTTCAGGGCGTGAGCGATCTCTTCAAGAACGCCCTGATCACTTTCCACGAGCTGCAGAGAAAAGTCCAGGTCCCACGCATCTGATCCCATTTCGGCCATATGATTGGACGAACGAGACTCATTACCTGCTTCCGATCCGGCAAACGCTTCCTCCTGAAGTTGCTCCACATCGCCACGCAGGCGAGCCTGGAGCAGCTTCAACATTGTCCGAAACTCCTTGAGTTCTTCAGGCTTCATTTTGGCAGGATTCCGCGAGGTAAGAGAATGCGGGCTGGAGCGTCGAGCGACTTTCCAGCGAGGATCAGGATTATTGGGATGCCGGATTTCGCGGTCAAGGATCTGTCGCTGCCCGTCTTTAAACTCGGCCAACAATTTGCGGAAAAAAGCGATTAAAGCGGCCAGTCGTTTTGCAGCCCGCGTGATCGGCTGCAGCCCAGAATGCCTGACCAGTGGCCTTCAATCGCGGGAATGAGAAGGGAATGTTAAGAAGCGGTTACCCAATGGCGGTACAATTCCACCAGACGAGCCCGGGGGGCGGCGAGTGCGATGAACGGCTCGCATTGAGCCTCGCCCTCCCGACACGAGGGCTCAATTTTTGGCGTTGAATGAGAATTATTCGCCGAATTCGGCGGATGCGCCAAGCTTTTCGTTCAGCATGCGACGCTGTTGATCTGTCACGACGGAAACGATCTGATCGCCTTCGTGCAGCCCGGATTCAATCAGCACTTTGCCATCAGACACTTCGCCTGGCTCTACCTGGCAGGGCAACAGGACGTCGCCGCTTTTCATCAGAACGACATTTCGTCCTGCATGACGGATCAGCGCCGTTGGAGGAACAGTAATCGCATCCTGCTTCTCCATCAGCGTCAGAACAGCCTCCGCTTCCATTCGCGGCCGCAACAGATCACGCTGCTCATCCCGCGGTTCCAGAATCGCATCGAGAAAGTATTCTTTAACGTCGGAGAACCGATCGCGCATCACCGGATACGGCGAAATCCGAGAGATAGCCGCAGGCACCGCAACATCGTCCAGACCCACCGGGCGAATCAGAATTGGAGCCCCTACGGAAACTCGCGTGATTAGTGATTCATTGAGGGGCAGGCTGATCTTCAGGTGATCCTGGTCGGGGATCTCGAAAATTGGCTGAGAGAAATAAACCGACTTTCCTTCTTCGATGGTGATCACGCCGCGACTTCGCAGCTTCCAGTTGTTGCAATGAATTACCTGCCCGTCACGCGGCGCCCGAAGGTTGCACGCGTTAATGCTTTCCTGAGCCGAACTGGCCAGCCGTTCATAGATGGACAGGCGATTCTGATCAAGAAGAGTCCCCAGCCTGGCTTTTGAAACCGCCAGGGCGTTGGCGAGTTCGGTTCGATGGATCTGCAGCTGAGAATTGTTCAGATGATGAGTCATCTGCAGGTCTCGCCGGGGATGCGTGAAATCCTGCAGCAGGTCTCTTTTAAATTCCAGCCGCCGCACCTGCTCCGTCTGGGTCGTCAATGCCAGAGACTGCGAGTCCACTTCGGCGCGATTTGCATATCCCAGCATCCACAATCGCTCTGAAAATCTCAGCGTCCCATCGGCGTTCTGAAGTCGATCCTGATTGAATGAAATATCGTCCGCAAGTTGCTGGACTTCGTTGGGATGAATGCCCTGAGAATATTCCAGAAGATCCAGCTCAGCCGCCTGAAGTTCACGCTCAGCCTCGCCGAGCCTGCGTTCATTGCTGGCCTTGAGCAACTCTTCCTGTTGCTTTGAAGCCTGTAACTTCACGTCCGCTTTGATCAGCGTAACTTCGCGTGACCGCTGGAATTCCTCGATCTTAGAGGAATCGAGGACGCACACAATGTCGCCCTTGCGAACCCAAGTGCCCTCCGGAACAAGGCTCAGGATTTGCACGGTCCACTGACACTTTGACTGAACTCGTTCTGTTCGCAGCGGTTCCAGGGAGCCGCTTGTGGTCATTTGGATTCGAAAAGGAGACTTCTGGATTGTCAACATTTCCGGCGGTGACTGTTGGGGCAGCAAGAAGACCGCGAATATTGCCAGGCAAATGAGCACGGCCAGCAGGAGCCACTGACGAGCGGAAACTCCAGGGAACGCGATGCGAAATTTCGGATTGGGCTCAGCGGGCGACGCGAACGCGGATGAATCATCAGGCAGGCAGACTGACATAGAATCCTCGGCGGGACTGATTCCGGCGGACGCCAAAAAACAGCGGAGAATTTGAAGTGGTGGGATGCTGCGAGGTTCTGACGAATGCCGCGGCACAAATCATGAGGCAGGAAAAATAAGGGCAGGGCAGAATTCTAGCATGTCCACCGACACATTTTAGGGTAGAAAATCGGGCAAACTGCCTGTTTCTCGCATGTCCTGATTTCCGCTTCAGGATTGTGAGAAAGACTCGCTTTTTTTCCGCTTTTCTACTTTTCTGCGCCGTTTTATCCTGCACGCGGAGACGCTTGAGGTGTTTTATTGTCCTGATTCGATTCTCGAAGCATCACCATTGACTCAGCGCCCAATTCCACTCGTTTAACACAAAAGTAGCAGGCACACTCCGTGTGCCGTCCGCCAATTCACGTGTTTTCAAGGGCTACGGCACTTGGAAAGTGCCTGCTACTTTCTGAGTCGAGTGCCTGCACTATGTGCCCTTGAGCGACTGCAGGCGCATGAGAGTCCTGAAAACTCGCACGATGTCGTTGAGACACACTGTTCCGAGCAGCTGTTCGTTGTCCTGAATCAGGACGACGTCGCGGCCCGTGTCGACGAGTTTGAGGAGTGTTTCCGACAGCCGAGAAGTCGGGCTGACGGTGATGATGCGGGATTTGGCGACCGCGGCGACCGGTTCAGACAGTGTGGATTCTTGTCCGGACGCTAACAGGTCGACCAAAGACGGCAAAGCTGTGGACGGGTCAATCAGGCATGGCTTCACAGGCGGTTGCAGGGCAATCAAAATATCATTCGCACTGACCACTCCGACGACTCGATTTTTCTCGTCCAGGAGCGGCAGAAACTCGACGTCGTTATTGAGCATCGTGGTGACAGCCGTGGCCACAGGTTCGCGAGCCGCTATGCTGACCGGGGGACTCATTACATCGCGTGCTGTCTGGGCGCCGCGACAGAAAATTTCATCGAGTGACAAGTCACTGTCAAGATCCACCAGGCGAAGCCTCTGCAATGGCGCTAGCGTTTGAAAGACGCTGTAGTATAGCAGCATCGTCCGCGCAAAATTAACCGGTGTCACCACGCCCAGAAGCTTCTGAGGATCCTCGTAGACCGGCAGGAAATCGCTGCTCTGGCGAATCATGATTTCCAGGGCCTCCAGCGGCGACGCAGACGGTGCGACAAACGCTGGCCGACGTGTCATCAGTCCGCAGACATTGGTTGTCAGAATACTTCGGTCGCGGTCGCTTTCTTTGAGCGTGTTTAGATATCGAGGCAGACAACGGAGAATTGTCTGATGCCGCAGCACTCCAATCATGTCGCCTTTTTCGGAATCAATGACGGCCAGCGAACCAATCGCAGATGGATCACGGCGGCCGATGACATCCCCCAGAGTCGCCTCAGAGCTGATTGATGGCACTTGCACGGACATCAGCTCGCTGACACTTCGAAGGCGAGAAAAGAAGCCGAACTCATTGCGGGCCAGTTGCTGAAACAGATCGACCACACTCTGAACCATTTGCGCACTTCTCCACAGAAAATCAGGAATTTGATTTAAGTTATCGCCGCCTGAAGCCGGGACTTGCCGACAATGCTGTCAATTCGAACAGATAGGACTAAAATCCCGGTCCGGTGGAACTGGTCGGTAGTTCTAAGGGCGCCGTTCGCTCGATGACACTCGTTTTAACACAAAAGTAGCAGACACACTCCGTGTGCCGTCCGCCAATTCACGTGATTTCAAGGGCTACGGCACTTGGAAAGTGACTGCTACTTTCTAAATCGAGTGCCATTGATCGCACGCTGGCCGTGGCGGCAAAGATGAAAATCGAGTTCCAGGTTTTTTTAGGCAGGAAAACGAATATGCAAAATAAAACGAGACCGGTAGGCCTCCTGATAATCGCCGCCTGCATCGCAGGCTGCAGCGACTCCGGATATCAGGACTACAGCGAAGCCCCGCTCAGCGATGACCATGGCCATTCGCACGATCACGACCATGAACACAGCCATGGCCTGCATGAGGGAAAACATGGGGGTCACGTCCTGGAACTCGATGACGCGCATGGTCACCACGCGGAAATGATTTTTCACAAAACCACGCGCGACATCACTCTGTATTTTTATGGCAGTGAAATCGGTGTCGCGAAGTCGGCCACCGGGCTTGCCTTTGAAATCGAAAAGCATGACAAGGAAGTGGTGCTCGAAGCCACCCCGTCGCCTCTGGAAGGTGAAACGAACGAGACCTGTTCACGCTATGTGATTTCCGGCAGTCAACTTCCGGCTGCGGTGACTTCCGAAGAGCAGCTGGATGGGCACTTTCACGTGACCATCGACGGCAAAGAATTCGTCGGAGACTTTCACGCTCACGGTCATGACGAACACGAAGACGGCGATCATTCGGCCGCCCATGATCACGCGGAGGACGCACATCTCGAGGATGCAGAGCACATGAACAGAGCTGCTGAGGAGAAAGCAGTCGACAAGGCAGATGTCGACGCGACGGAACCAGCGGCAGAAGCTCCGAAAGCCGAATAGCGGCCGCGTTCTGGCGACCTGACTCTGATCACCCTGCTTCGAGAATATTTCCACTTCCTTTGACGATCGTGCGCACAATGAACCGGGAAGCTCGCTTTGGCCTCACCACTCTGACGTGTGTCGTCATCGCCAGCATGATCGGCTCGGGCGTCTTCACGACCTCAGGCTTTTCGCTGTCCTCACTGGGTTCACCCGGTCGAGTCCTTTTGGCGTGGAGCATCGGCGGCGTGATTGCTCTTTGCGGTGCTATCGCATACGGAGAACTCGCGCGAAGACTGCCCATTTCCGGCGGTGAGTATCTTTATCTCAGTCGGCAGTTGCATCCTTTCGCCGGATTTCTGGCCGGCTGGGTTTCGCTCACCGCGGGATTCAGCGGCGCTATTGCAATGGCCGCCATCACGTTCGAAGCGTACGCCGTGCCGGAATCGATTCGGCCTGGCTGGCTGGTCCCCAACACTGTGGCCATCGCGGCAATTCTTTTGTTCGGATTCGGCCACGCGTTTCTGGTGCGATTGTTTGCAGCCATTCAGAACACCGTAGTCGGAATCAAGCTGGCTGTTCTGGCCGCATTTCTGGTCGCCGCCGCGCTGCAAATCTCCACCCGGGAATGGCACTGGGCTCCTCTCGATCAGCCACTGCCACCGATTTGGTCGCTGGCATTTGCACGAGTTCTCGCGGGTTCAGTGATGTGGATTTCGCTCAGCTATGCAGGCTTCAACGCAGCCGTGTATATCGCGTCCGAAGTGAAAGACGCCGAACGCAACGTGCCACGTTCGTTGTGGCTGGGAACAGTGCTCGTCACTTTTCTTTACGTTGTGTTGAACGCGGTCTTCGTCACCGCGGCTCCTGTATCGGAGATTGCCGGACAGAAAGAGATTGCAGCCATCTCAGCAAAGGCGATTGGCGGTTCGTCACTGGAAGTGCTCATGCGAATCGCAATCGGACTGGGGACGCTGTCGTCCGTCGCCGGAATGATCATGACGGGGCCTCGCGTGTTATCACAGATGGCTGACGACAATGTCTTTCCGGCCATGTTTCGCACGGGCCCGAATTCCATCAGCCGGACGGTGCTGCTTCAAACGTCAATTGCTGCAGGGCTGGTCATGATCAGCAATCTTCGGGATCTGCTGGGCTTTCTCAGCACCACGCTGGCGATTTCGTCCGCCATCACCGTGGCGACACTGTTCATTCCGTTCCGCAGCACCGATCCGTCTCAGCCACCGCGTTCCATGTCACTTTTAGTGAGGCTGTGCGGCGCCGTTTATGTGCTGTCGACAATCGTCATCGCCACACTGATGGCCCAGAACCAACCCCGAGACCTCGCCGCCACCGCCATCACCCTGCTCCTCGGCGGACTATTGTGGCTTGTTGCCCGTCACCGTGCTCGCGACTGAACACGTTGACAATCAGGCTGCGCCGGCAGCAGTATGCATGGACGACATTCATGTCTTGCCCGTCACAATAACGAGTAATCTGGCAGCGCCAGTTGGCGGTGAAGAGTAAGCCGACGTGATGGAATTCCTTTGGGAGTTTGATCAGGTCGGCTTTTTTTGTTTGTGCTGAAACGCGAACGTCCATATTTCCGCACCAGAGGAGACGGAAACAGGAAATCCCGGAACACATAAACGCTCAAGACGCCGGACTAGTCCGGCGGAAAGATCCTGGTGACCGGGGAAAGTTACAACGGCAGCAACGATGATTTTGCGGTGACCCGCTACAACGCGAATGGCACTCTTGACACATCATTTGGTATCGGTGGGAGCGCCGTTTTGGATTTCGCCGGCAGCACGGATAATTCCGTCAAAGTGGCAATTCAGAACTCCGAAGTTGATGGGGCGACTGAAGAGAGAATCATCCTCGTTCAGCGCCGGGAGTCAGGATTCGGCACGTAGTATCGCAATTGCGCCAGACGGAAAGCTCATCCTCGCGGGATACAGTGAAAGTGGTGTCCGCAGCTACTTTGCATTGACTCGCTATTCGGCTGACGGAATTCTGGACAGCACATTTGACAATGACGGAAAAGTGACCACGGACATCAGCGACCAGGGTCAGGTCAACGACATTGTCATACAGCCCGATGGGAAGATTGTCGTCGCCGGATACAGTCATAATGGTGCGAACTATGATTTTACAGTGATTCGCTGCCTTGCTGATTCGGTGACAGACAAGAGTAACACCGCCTCGCAAGACGCGTCCTGGGTAAACAGTACGATCGCTGCGATCTCTTCCGAAGTTCTCAAGCCCGCACATCAGGTTTCTGGCGTCATAAAATGGCCGACACATTCCGCAGACCTGCGTCTCCTGAACAGCAGTGGAGCTCCGATTTTCACTTCGTTCGCTTCTGCTGACAATGTTGCGACGACACCCGCCGACTCCAGGAATGCGAATGAACTCGACGACAACTCGTTCGTTGAAATCCAGGAGCCAGCAAGCACTCGGGACGTCCCTTCCACAACCCTGCCATCAGCGTGGTGGCCAAAGATTGCTCATGCAACACAGACGGTGTTTTCCCTCAGTACCTCTTTTTCGGAACAGACTCCTGAAGTTATGAAATGGTCAGCAAACCTGAAACAGTCAACCACGCTGTGGACGCCCGATCGTAAAGTGTTGCCAAATTATAATGGATACGCGATCTCTCCGAACGAAGGGTTTCTGTCTGTTGTGGTAGAGAAGTCTGATGGTCAACAAGGATTGCCTGGATTTGAGCTTCTCATCTGGGATCTTCGGCGGGATCGTGCCACAGGACGTCAGGCCTGCGAGTTTCCCTATGGACTGAGTTTCTCCCCAAACAGCGATATCGTCGTCCTTCTGACCAATGGCTTCCTGACTGTGATCAACGCCAGCACAGGCGACGAAAACTACAAAGTGCCATGTGCGAACATTCAGGATTTTGCGTTTTCGCCCGACAGCACCGAAATCGCCGTCGTTTCGGAAGATCGAACACTTCGCAGATTGCGAATGAAAGATGGCTCTGAGATTGCGAGCGTGGAGGCTCACGAAATTGCAGCACGTGGTGTAGCCTATTCGTCTGATGGACGGACTCTCGGGACTGTTGGCATGGATGGATACTTCCGCTGTTGGCGAGTTGAAGTGATGGAAGCCACCATGGCCCTGCCGCTGGGAACACCACTTCTGCAGCTTCGATTCTCACCAACGGCCGTGCCGCAGCAATTGTTGACGCCAAAGGCCGCGTCTTCCTGTTAACCGCGGGAACCACATCACCACTCGATTCAGTTCGTCAGCAATAAGACTGCGTACGTCGACGTATTTTGCGCGGCAGCAAGTGTGAGTCATTTCTTTTATGGTGCTCCAAACAAGTTCAATCTCTTCGGCGATCTGCGGCAATCAGAATGCCACGCCACCACCGATGATGGCACCGATCGTGGTGGCATCGACGTTTCCGATTACACCGGCCCGGAGAAAAATATCAGGAGTACACCAATAGATCTGCTCGAAGGTAAAGAATGATCCTCCGATGTCAGCATTGTCAATCTCAAGGGCAATACGTGCTCCAAGATCATCCGTCAGATCGAACTCACCGCCCACATTCAGTAACAGTGAATTCAAAGAATCCCTGTGCTCGAGGTACCGCACCGCTGATTGTCCCTGAGCACGGATGTCATCTCGCAGATAGCCCAGCTGAATGAAGGGACGAAATGACGGCGTGACATCTGCGAAAAACGTGGTGCCGATCGCCCACGAGTTCCAATCGACCTCAAGCTCTGCCGGTGAAAACGTTCCGGGAATGTCGGCCGTCATTCCGAGGTGACGTGCTGAGACGAAGACGTCCTGAAAAAAGAATCTGTCAACTTCTGGTCCCCAGGTCACTGGCGCGTTGATGGTACCGCGAACACCATGCAACGGATTCGCAATTTCCAGTGTGGTCGGTGCCGTTAGAAAGATGTACTGCGCGTCCAGATAGGAATTGCCCAGCAACCCGGCACGCCTGTCCGCAGGATCGTAGACGCTTGGTGGAGCTTGCGGATAGGACACAGGGCCAGCCTGAGAATGTGACTGTGGCGATCCACCGGGATCGCTGGGCCAGTACGGTGTTGGCGTCATTCGAGGCTGCATTCGCGAACTCACTTCATTGTGCTGAGAAAACCCTGTCGAATTTTCACCCGCCGACTGATAGCTCGGGTATACGGCAGGCGAAGTCTGAGGACCATCGCCTGAATAATACCGATTGTAGGGAACATGTTCCGACGCCCTTAAGGCGCAGAATGCCAGACAAAGACAGCAAATCCCTGCCATGCGACTGACCATTCTTCTCATAAGACCAACCCTAAATGACTATTCGGTGCAAACCCACTTATGAAACATGCCAACGGACCGCATGGTAAACAAAAGGTGACCTGCAGGTGGATGCGCCTTCCGTTCACTTTCAAATCATCAGGGGTGATTACCAATACCACATGCAAGCCGTCCTGCTGATCCTGCCGCTTGATCTTGCTTTGCCACACATCTCACTTTTGTGGAATTGGAAAGAATGGGGGTTCATTCTGGCATGTTTTCAGTGTCTCCATACTTCCTAATCTATCGATTTTCGCCTTGTTTGGCAGAGCAATCCGGTTGATCCCGAGCAGCGGTCACTCCGGGAGGCTGGTAAGGCGAGCGGCAGATTTCTGGTTACCGTCGAAAACCGGGGGGATAGCGCCCTGCGGCTAAAAAAAAAGCCCGCGGCTTTGAGGCTGCGGGCTTTGAGGGAAGGTTTGAGTTAAGCGTGGAACTCAGTTGGCCTGGCTCACTTGAAGCTGAGGTCGCAGTTGCTGGCGGCGAGATTCGACGACAGTGGCTGCTGCCACAACGGCTTGTTCGGCTGTGGCCAGTTCAGTGCCAGCGGCTGTCACTTGTGCTTCAATAGGGGTCGCTTCGACCGTAAGGGCTTTCATGGTCTGATCGGCTGTGACCATTGCGGCCTTTGAATCGGCGATCAACTTTACCGCCGCGTCGACTTCCGTCTTCGTCGCAACCATCTGCTTGTCCATGGCAGCAATCTGCTCGGTCATGGCCACAATCGATTTGTCCTGACGATCGGACACTGCCGCCAGACCATCCACAGACGCCTTGATCTCCGCATCGTCCGGCAGAACAGCCAGAGCCGCTTTGACCTGTTCCAAAGCAGCCTTCACCATTGGCGAGGCGGTCTGAGTTTTGGTCATGACTTCCTGCTGAGCGACCTTTTGTTTTTCAATGGTCGTCATGGTGGCTGTCAGGTCTGTCATCTTCTGCTCGTTGGCGGTGACTGCGGCCTGGTAGTCGGCCATGGTCTTCTGTGCTGCAGCGATCAGTTGCTGCTTTTCCTGAAGAGTGGCCTGAGCCTGCAAAGAGGCCAGCTGAACTTCATCGCGTTTCTTCTTTGCTGCGTCCAGAACCGCCAGCTCATCACGAAGAGCGATATAATGCTTCAGCCGGTCGACCTGCCCGTTGGCTCCTGCGACTTCCTGCTGAGCGGCGGCAATCACCTGCTCTTTGGCAACCGTCGTGGCCTGAGCCACATTGAACTCCGTTGTTACCGCGTCCACAACTCCCTTGCTGACAACGATAGCCTGCTCATCCACAGGCACCTGCTCTTTGGACTTTGCAATCAGCTGAGTCCCGGCGACAACGTTGGCCTTTGCAGCCACCAGAGCAGCCTCAGTCGTTTTCAGCTCCTCTTCTCGAGCGGCGACCTGAGCCTTCAGTTGTTCGACAACCTTCTTCAGCTCTTCGTCGGCCTGCATCATTTCTGAAGCGGCCGCTGATTTCTCAGTAGCGGTCTTCAGCTCAGGGACAGCCTTTTGCAAAGCGGCGATGGCGACAGGCAGGTTCTTTTCCTTCTCCTGTTCCACAACCAGCTTCTTTTCTTCTTCAACAATCAAAGTTTGAAGGTCTGCCAGTGTCTTCTGGCTGGCCGCGTAGGCGGCATTGGCTGCGTTCAGCTTTTCCTGGACGACTGCCTGACCATCCACTGCCGCCTTGTGCGCGGCAACCGCCACAGTGACTTTTTCTGTCGCTGCAGCAATAGCCGCAGGTGCCTGAGCGATTCGTTCTTCCAACGTTGGAGGATTGGTGCTGAGCGATCCGATTCGGGCTCCATCCGCCGCGTTCCAGACGCGAATCTCACCCGTGTAATCACCGGCAATGACGCGATTGGTTTCGTCACAATGAGTCGCTTCGAGAGCCAGGTCATTGAACGCCTCGAAGCTCAACAAAGCCCCACCGTTGGCATCCCACAACTTGGCGATTCGGTCACGTCCAGAAGTCACAAGGCGAGCGTCACGGCAGAACTCCACTGAAAACGCTCCACCAGCATGGGCGGCCCATGACTTGATCTGTCCGCCATTTTCCATTTCCCACAAACGAACGGTGGTGTCTTCGCTGGCTGAAGCGAGGACATTGCCATCGATACGCCACGAAACCGAATGAATTGGGCCCGTATGTCCGGTGAGCGTCAAGTACTCGCGACCGGTCTGAGCTTCCCAGACCAAGAGCCCACCACTGCGGTCGGCTGTCGCCAGCAGAACGCCATCCGGACTGAATTCGAGGGAATAGATCCAGTCGGTGTGCTTCTTACATTCGTAAGCAAGTTCACCCGTCGCCGTGCTGTAGACTCGCACGACCTTGCCAGGTCCGCCGAGAGCCACAAGCGTCTGATCAGCACTGATATCGGCGCCCAGAACTTCGTCGAGTTCGTCGCCGACGACCATGACTCGCTCACCCGACTTCACGTCCCACACAACGCACAGGCCTTTGGAAGCCCCGCGACCGCCACCGGCAAGCAGCAGCCCGCCGTTGCGGCTAAACTTCAGCACGCGCGGACTTCCTTCTGGGAAGGGCAGAATCCCAAGCGGCTCCATGGTCTCTGTATGATACAGCACAACCTGCTTCTGTCCGGCAACCGCCACCAGCTTTGACCAGGGGTTCGTTGCGATTGCAGAAACGGCGGTCGTTGCCGTGGTGTGAATCACTGGTTCCAGAGTCAGCACGTCCGGCATCGGAGCAGGTCCTTCCGGACGAGCACCGGCCGACACGTTTACGGTCATGGCCGCGTTATTCTTCTTCGGCAGCATGACCTTGCTGGACGACGTTTCCGGAGCTCCGCCCTCGATCCACTTGCGGACGATTTCCAGGGTCTCATCGGGCAGCTTGTCCGCATTTGGCGGCATGAACGGTTCGCTCTGATGAGACATCAGGCTGTACAAATAACTGGCCCCGGAGTCGCCCGGCTGAATTGAGGCCCCGGACGCTCCGCCCTGCATCAGCGAGGAGTAGGATGACAAGTCGAGGTCGGAGCTCTTCTTATTTGTGTTGTGGCAGGTGAGACACTTGTCACGCAAAATTGGTTTTACGTGATCTTCGAACGTGATTTTATCCTCGGCGCTGACAACGCCTGTTGATAGCTGAAGAGCCAATGCTGCAAGGCTGGCAGCAATCGAAAGAACTCGCTTCATGTTGAAACTCCATTGCACCAAAATGCGAAACACGCTCGGGTCAGGTTATTTAAACAGCCCCTGCCGAACGACGTCTCACGCAGAACACGCAAAAAAGATAGCCCCACGAAACCTTAGCTTCGGCAGAATTTGCCGCATCACGAAAGTCTTCGCAGGACGGATCTATCCACTTTGTTACCCAACCTTTGCAGGTGGGATTCCCTTGTGAGACCAACCATTACAACCGGACCACCGAGCCGCAGCAAAAGGCGGAATGAAGACTCCGCCTTTGCCGGTTGATCATTCTTGTTTTTCTGATCAATGATTAAACAAGAACTCACGAGAGTTCAGCATCGACCAGAAAACATCTTCCAAAGCTTCCTGCTTGTTTTCCTGCTCGCCCACCAGTGCTACCAGAGAAGCCAGTTCCTGTTCCGTTGGTCGTCGGCTGAAACATCGCAGATACAATTCGGTAACGATATCCGGCACGGGTTTGGTCTCTTTCAGACGAGCGGCAATCAAACCGCCCTGCTGAATCTTGGCGTTCGTTGTGTCGCCGTTGATCAGGTGCAGAGCTTGGGAAAGGTTCGGCTCCATCTTCACTTCACAGGAACAAACGGTTTCGCGTTTCGCGCGGCCGAATGTCGTCAGGAAGTAAGTTGCCGTGTTCCCATCCGCGATCTGAACGGCTCTGGCACCGACTGGAAGACCTGGGAATTTATCCTGAGTCGTCGTCACGATGCTGATACAGTCGAGCATCACTTCCGCTCGAATTCGACGCAGTTCTGAGTGAGCAAAGTTGCGATGATCGGAATCGTTTGTTTCGTTAGTCTTTGTGGACAACTGGTAAGTCCGGGACGTACAGATGTCACGCACCAGTTTACGGAAGTCGTAGTTGTATTCCGTGAACTTCTTGCCCAGTTCGTCCAGCAATTCGCCGTTGACAGGCGGATTACTGACTCGCACGTCATCCACTTCGTTGATGATCCCACGGCCGAAGAAGTGAGCCCACACGATGTTGGCAAGATTCTTTGCGAAATAAGGATTTTCAGGAGACGCCAGCCACTGAGCCAGCACTTCGCGGCGGTCACGTCCGGTCAGATCCGGCTCCGCACCGCCGAGGAATTTCGGCTTCATCGCACGACCCCCGACAAGGTGAGCGACCTCACCACCACCAGAATTGAAGATGATGGTCTCACGCGGATCTTCGCCCTGCTTGCGGCCGATCTGCGAAAAGAACGCGGCGAAGCTGTAGTAGTCATCCATCGTCCACTTGTCGAACGGATGGTTGTGGCACTGTGCACACTGAATTCGCATGCCCATGAAAACCTGCGCGACATTTTCCGCGGTCTTCAGAGTTTCTGTTTCCGTCTGGTAATAGTTGGTCGCAGGACTCGCAAAAGAGCCACCACGAGAACCCAGGATCTCCTGAACCATCTTGTCAGTCGGCGTGTTGCTGGCAATCTTCTCTTTCAACCAGTTGTAGTAAGCCAGCATCGGCTTCTTTTCAACGCGGTTGGCAATTGTGCGAACCTGAAGCAGTTCGGCCCACTTCATAACCCAGATGTCTACGAATTCTTTACGCTGCAGCAACTGGTCCACCAGCTTTTCACGCTTCATTGGGTCCACATCCGCAATGAACAGGTCATGGTCTTCGACCGTTGGCATTGTGCCAGTGATGTCGACAAAGACTCGCCTAAGATACTCTTCGTCAGAGCAGACTTCAGACGGAAGGATTCGCAGCTTGCGAAGCTTGACGTGATTCAGAGTATCGATGTAGTTGAATTCCGGTGTCTTTGGATCTTCGTACTGCAGTCCCTTCGGCAGCACGATAAACTGCGAGCCGACTGTATGGGTGTCAAAGCGGGCCATAATAAAGGCTTCACCGCGAACATGTGCCGTGACGTTGCCGGTTTGAGCGATCTCAGCACTGCCTTCGTTGTTTGAACTGAAGAATGCCAAAGTCGTCACGTCGCGGTCCGTGCCATCGGAGTACTTCGCACGCACCGTGAGACGCTGCGTTGCGCCTTCGCCGTCCATGACCGCATTCTTCGGATACAGATCCAGCGAAACCACCGACGGTACAGGACCTGGATCGTTCGGAGAACCGGCTTCCAACCATCGCAGTACCGTGTTGTAGTGCTCGCTGCCTTTTTCGAAACGCTTGCCACCGGTATGAGGAACGCTCCCGTCACACTTTTCCATCAGCAGACTTTCCGCTGGCAGAGCAAGATTCAGACGACGACCGGGGACTTCACGAGTCAGTCGGTAATGGTCACCTTCGGGATCGAAGCCGAACAGTGACAGACGGAAACCGTCTTTTCCGCGAGCCGCCCCATGACAACTGCCGTTATTGCAGCTGGTCTTCATCCAGACAGGCATGACGTCCTGACGAAAGCTGATCGCTGGATCCACCTGAGAATTCTGAACCGTGACAGGCACTTCTACAGAATGGCCGCCGAAAGAAACAGTTGCCTTTGTGGCACCATCGGCAACGGGAAAAAACTTCATGCCATCCCGACGCACAAAAGCTTCGTTCTCCACGACGATAGTCGCCTGATCGGTCACATCGACTGTTAATCCATTAGGCAACACCGCCTGCACAAGCAGCGACTGATGATCGCGAAGCGCAGACAGATGGATATCTGAAGGAGCCACACTGATTGAAGCCGGTGCCGCATCCTGCGCCCAAACCAACGAATGAATCTGCAAGATGGCTGCCGCAAAAGCTGCCATGTATGATTGTCTGGTCATAAGTTCGTGATCCGTTACAGCAAAATGTTCCGACGCATGAAGCTACCAGAACGGAAATGCAAAAGATGTACCGCCTGATGATCAAAAGGTGTTATGGCGCCGCGCCGGCGCCAGCATTCTTTTGACTTTCCAGTCTGAGTTTCTCAAGCCGCGTCAAACGTTTTTCAGCCGGGGGCGCGGCTGGCATTGGAGCTGCCGCAACAACCGCGGCCGGCATTGGAGCTGGCATTGGTACCGCAACCGGCATCGGAAGCGGCTTGTCGATTCGCAGTTCTGAATCTCCCACGCGAGCGTGAACGATGCTCTCATTGTTTTCCATCACAGTGACCTGACAGAACACATTCTTGTGAGTTCCCTCAGGACTGTCGGCAGCCGTGATCACCTTGAAGACCAGTTCCTTTGTTTCCGCAGTAATCTGCAGCGGTTCGGCCGTGACCTTGTGCGGCAGCCCCACCAGGATCACCTGAGCCGGTGTCTTCAGTTCCTTAAGAACCTGCACGTCCACCAGGATTTCCGTTTCTTTGCCCTGCTCCACCGAGGATCGCTGGACGGTAAGCCCAACATAAGGTTCTGCAACCTCAAGCGTCGCCATCTGAGTCGATGCCCAGGCGGCGCCGTTCACATCGGCTGAACCTAGAGCAAAAATCGGCCATTTGCCAATCGCCGCGTTTGCATCGGCGTTGATCTGGTACAGAGCTTCCGTCTGACCTTTCGCAATGGTGATCTCACTATTTGCGCCAATCCCAGGCGGGCGATACGGGAACTGCACCTGAATGTTCTCGTCCCACCCTTCTTTTTTCTTTGCAACAATCTTCAGCATCATCATGCCGTTGCGAACGATCGGAACAGTTGGCTGAACAATTTCGATATGGAACGGCAGTTCGTCAACCACCGCCACAGGCAGACGTTCGACGTCCTTCCAGACATACAAAGACTGACCTGGTCCGGCAATCACAAAATCCGCGCGGTTTTTGAAACGACCAGTGACGTTCACAGATGCGTCCGTAGGCTTCATGCGGAAGTCCACCAGAGCACCAGCAAGTGGCGCATCTGCTGCCGCTTCAAAGACGACCGGCATTACGTTCATGTTCGCGGCCATTGGCGGAGCGACCATTGTGATTCCAGCCGGCAATTCGACGCCGTCAATTGTCAGTTCACCACCGAAGTTAAGTCGTTCGGCAGAGATCAACGTCGCAAAGCGATTTCCTTTCGGAACGTAAACCTGTTGACGAGTCTGTGAATAACGAGCCAGTCGGGGAATCCCCAGATTCAGGGAAGGCTTCACTTCCTGGAATTCCACTCGATAAGTGAACTCCGCACCGCCACGATTCAAATGGTCGGCAATGCGAATTGCATAGTCGCCATCTGCTGGAATCTGCCAGCGGAAGTAGCTGTCGGGGCCCCGTGAATCGTCGTTGCCTGTAATCCCTTCGCCTGTCGCCTTGTACAGGTTCATAACAGTATCGATCGGTGAGCGAATTCGGCGTCCGTAGCATTCCACTTCAAAGACTTGACCGGCTTTGGCGGTAAATCGAAAGATGTCCACATCGCCAGGTTCCTGAAGAATCCCGTTGAACGACGCCGGAAACTCAGCAACGACCGTAGCGTTTTCGAAACCATTATTCGGCTCTGCTTCCAGAGCATTCGGATACGGAGAGACACTCAGGACATGGCCCGAGGGAGTGATCCCATTGGCATCGTCGATATACACCGTCGTTTCAATCGAACCATCGGCCGGAAAGACAACCGACTTTGTAATCGGGCCATTTGCATCCCCGATGAAGGTCACATCAATGGTCTCACCGGCTTTACCTCCGGGAGGAAAAACGGCTGTCGGGCGAGGAAATGTGCCAATGTGCAGGCGGTACCGAGAGTTTCCGTCTCCACCATAACCGCTGTCACGCATTTCAACGATGTAAACACCATCTTCAGGGGCAATGATCGATGTCGCAGCGTCCTGTTTGACCAAAGGTGAATCGTCTTCAGCGGCCAGCTCAAATCGCTTATCATTCAGGATTGCAATGTACGGATCGAACAGTGTCTGACCAAACCGCATGGCTTCGACTTCAACGGAAATCCGCTGGCCCTTCGTCGCCTTGACTCGGTAGTAGTCAACGTCTTCATTATCAACAGTCCCGGAAACGGTGACATTGAGTTCCACGTCCTGAGGTGCGGCGAAATCTGTGTTCGGCTCCTTTTCCTCAACCGCAGGCAGAGCACCCACGAAGAACGTTCGATAGTCAGAAATACCTGACTTCGTGCGAACCTGAGCAGTATGTTCGCCCAGAGCACAGTCCGGAGCGATTCGAACTTTTACGTCGATGTTGTTGGCGTCGGCCGGCTTGATTTCAAGGACTTCAAAGCCAGGCTCGTAGAACAGGATTTCTGCGGCATCGTCGAGTCTTGCTCCGGTGAACCGAAACACCTGCTCGGTACCTCGCTGCCCGCCTCGAGGCAGAATAATCGACAAAGTCGGATCCGCTGCGGAAGCCAACATTGGGCTTAACACGGCAGCAACTAACGTCAACACTCCAGCCAATGACAAACGCATGGCACAGTCTCTTCCGTTGATGACAAAAAGCGGGGCTCCTTCCCATTGCCAGTGCTTCGTCGAATCCTTGACGAGGCAAATCGCATTAGACCTGCATTCAGCAGGAATCGTTTTTTTGCCCAAACCCGATGCGTCTATTTCAAACGTTAAGGATTTGTGCTTGAGTGACTTCACTCTGCTGTGGTAGCCAATAATCAGCAGCCCACATGCGAAAACAACGCTGCTGGCCGACTTTTCAGCCTGCCCGCAGCGTTGATCAGTTTACCAAAAAATTACGCCAAAAGTTCCTGACGTACCTTGCCACCGTCGACAATTTCGATCGGTCGGTCGCCTGGAGCCATCAGTTCCTTATCGCCCACGATACCGAGGCAGCTGTAAATGGTTGTGGCCCAGTCTTCGACATTCAAAGCATTGTCTTCCGGCTCACTCGCTGTCGAGTTCGATGTTCCGTAAACAAAGCCACGTTTGATGCCACCACCAGCCATCACCACGCTGAACACTTTCGGCCAGTGGTCTCGGCCAGCTGTTCCGTTGATCTTTGGCGTGCGCCCGAATTCGCTTGCAATACACACCATTGTGTCATTCAGACGGCCACGCTCTTCCAAGTCGGTAATCAGACGAGCGAACGCCTGATCAAGTGGCGGTACCTGGCCATTCATGCCCGCGGCGATATTGTCATGCATATCCCAGCCGCCGTAGGTCAGCGTCACGAAACGTGAACCCGCTTCGATCAATCGGCGAGCCATCAGCATGCGAGCACCAGCAGCATTGCGGCCGTACTCATCACGCAACTTGTCAGATTCTTTACTCAGGTCAAACGCTTCACGCGCCTGCTGTGAGCTGATCAGACCGTATGCGCGTTGGTAGAAGGTATCGACAGCGTCCAGAGAATCCGCTTTTTCCTTCTTCACGAAGTAATCATTTACAGCGTCCAGAGCCTTCCGGCGACGTGTGAATCGTTCGTCCGTCACACCGCCTGGCAACTGCAGGTCGCGAACAGAAAATCCACCATCAGCGGGGTCTGAGCCCAGGCTGAATGGAGCGAACGAAGAGCTAAGATAACCCGTGCCAGCGAATTCATTCGGCTGGCCAGGAATACAGATGTACTGTGGAATGTTGTTGCGAGGCCCGAATTCGTGGCTAACAACACTGCCCATGCTTGGATAAGAAAGAGCCGGGCTTGGGCGGTACCCGGTGAACATGTTGTGAGTGCCACGTTCGTGAGCCGCTTCACCGTGAGTCATGCTGCGTGCGATGGTAATTTTATCCATCACTTTGGCAGTGTTTACCCATCGCTCGTTGATAAAGACACCTGGAACACTGGTCTCGATGGAGCTCATCGGGCCACGATATTCAATCGGGGCATAAGGCTTCGGGTCGAAGCTTTCCTGATGGGCCATGCCGCCCGGCAGAAAAATGAAGATGACGGACTTGGCCGTGCCTTCCTTGCTTTCGTAGTTCTTGATTTCAGCCTGACTCTGACGCAGCTGGAAATACTGAGCCAGTGAAAGGCCAATACCACCACAGAATCCTACGTGCAGAAAACTTCTACGTGAACGTCCAGTGATCATCCAAGTCTCTCCAGGGAAAACAGCGCCTTCCAGCGATCACCCAATCGCAGGCTGACAGAAAACTGTAACTGTAACTGTCTTTTGACAGAAATGGCGGAACTTTTCGCCGAGGTGGGGTAGTTGGCGGGAGGTCAGATCACTTAAGTGTGCTCCAACCCGTGCATGTGTTAAGCCCCAAAAGGGCAATTGTCAAGAATCCGCCTCTAAATTGAGGTTGATCCGCCCTAAAAAAAACCTAAACACTTCTTTCAATCGTTGGCAGTAGTTCCAAATTGTCACCTGTTTTAGGCCCACAACTAAAACTCCTACCACTGTAACGACGTCGAGGCGGTCTCTTGTGTTCGCAGGAATTCTCCATTTTTATTAAAGTTGAGGCTGATCTTTCTCTATGTCTTTGGCTTCGGAAGACACCTCGTTCAACTGCTTCAGGTTCATCCGTCGAGGAGGTTCCAAATAATGGTAACCAGTATTCGGATTGGTCCGGTCAAAGGCAAATGCCTCACGATTTTTCAGAAAATGCTTCAGGTATGAGACCGGAATTGCAAAGCCAAGTCCTTCTCCAAAGGTCAACTTCATATTGATCACCCCTACAACCTCGCCTCTGGCGTTGAATAGCGGCCCGCCGCTGTTACCGGGATTTATTTGTGCAGTGGTCTGGATGTACACAATGCCGTCCATGTTCCGATTTCGTGACGCAACAATGCCTTCCGAAACCGATCGCTCAAGACCCAGCGGGCTGCCAATGGCAAAGACAGTGTCTCCTTCGCGGTGCGTATCATCGTCGGCGATGTAGATCGGCTGAAACCTCAAATCTTTTTGAGTCGGGATCTCCAGCAATGCGAGATCAAAGTAGGGATTGAGCGCGAGGATCTTTACGTCTCGGATCGCCCGGCGTTCGAAATCCCCGTTTTCGCCCTGATGGAAAATCGTCACGGCGACTCGCGTCTGTCCTTCGACCACATGATAGTTGGTCACACAATAGCCACGATCGTTGATAATGAAACCCGAACCCAGACCGCCAGGATTCTGAATCAGAACGACACCTTCACCAAACTTGCCCACAAGTTCCTTCACCGTTCGATCCGGCAGATCGGCTGAAAGAAATACCCCGCTCTCCGTTTTTACGGGCTCCGCTTTGACCGGCTCCTGACTGATACGTTCCTGAATCTGGTCCACTGGGATGCGAATGACGTCAACACCTACGTCTACAAACAACGTGTCCTTTTGAACTTTCAGGACTTCTCCTTCAACTCGCTGTCCGGATTTCATCACAATCACATCCGCCGACAACATCTGAGTCGACAGCATTAGCCACAGAAGACAGCTGTGCAGAATCATCGCTTTTCGGTTCATAAGTGATCTCCCTGGTTTTGCCCGGCCGCTGACCCCGAGTCAGAAGTTGACAACGCCTTTGAACGCCTACGCGAAGGTAATGCAAAGGCGGTATGAACCCTCGAGACGTGCGGGTTTTTGATTGACTGAGCCGCAAAGCGCTAGCTGCTGGTGAGTGTTTTAAAAACACAACGAAAACACCCGCGGCTAGCGCCTTGCGGCTCAGGTTGTGACTAAATCAACACTCCCCAAACTCGGGGGCGTTTTGATTTGGCCGCTGACAAGAGAAGCTTTACGCGTCTTCGACAGGCAGTCAACCATGCTCTGCAATCCTGCTGCGGAGTCCCGCGATTTTTTTTTGCTGAGGAACATCAGGAAAGAATATCGGTCACGACTTCACCATGAACATCAGTCAGCCTGAAGTCGCGTCCCTGAAAGCGGTAGGTCAATTTTTTATGATCCATGCCGAGCAAATGCAGAATGGTGGCATGCAGATCATGCACGTGGACCTTGCTCTCCGTCGGACCAAAACCCAGTTCATCCGTGGCCCCGTGAATATGACCGGATTTGACGCCACCGCCCGCCATCCACATCGTAAACGCGTCGATGTGATGATCGCGCCCCGTACTTTCGCGCGGTTCGCCCATCGGAGTTCGTCCGAATTCGCCGCCCCAGATCACCAGCGTATCCTCAAGCAGCCCGCGGGCCTTCAGGTCTTTCACAAGCGCTGCAGCCGGCTGGTCGACTTCTTTCGCCACCACATCCAGCGTTCCGTCCAGATCTGCCCCCTTGCCTCCATGATGATCCCAGTCCGTATGATACAACTGGATGAAGCGGACTCCGCGTTCCACCAGACGGCGAGCCATCAGGCAGTTATTGGCAAAGGACGACTTGCCCGGTACAGCGCCATAAAGTTCCAGAGTCGCCTGCGTTTCGTCTTCAATTCGCGTCAGTTCCGGCGCTGCCATCTGCATGGCAAAAGCGGTTTCGTAGGCATTGATGCGGGTTGCGATTTCAGGATCCTTTACCGTCCCCAGCCGGATGTTGTTCAGCTGGCCGATGGTTTCTGTGAAGTCGCGCTGCCCTTCGCGGCTGATCCCAGGCGGATTCGAGAGATTCAGAATAGGATTGCCTTTGTTGCGAAACGGAACTCCCTGAAAGGTGGTCGGCAGAAATCCACTGGACCAAAGCGTGTTCCCGCCTCGCGGTCCGCGTGGCCCGGACTGCAGAACAACGAATCCCGGCAGGCTGCTCGAATCACTTCCAAGGCCGTAAGTCACCCATGAACCCAGGCTTGGTCGACCGGGCGACTGAAAGCCGGAGTTCATGAATATCTTGGCCGGGCCATGGTTGAAAACATCCGTCGTGACAGCTCGCAGCCAGCACACGTCATCAGCAATCGTCTGGTGCCAGGGAAGGACCGCGCTGATGTCCATCCCGCATTCACCCCAACGGCCGAAGTGGCGGTTGGTTCCCATGAGCTTCGCATCGGCCGGCAGAAACGCAAATCGACGTCCTTCGACAATCTCTGCGGGCGGAGCCTGGCCGTGGTACTGCTTCAGAACAGGCTTGGGGGAGAACAATTCCAGCTGACTGGGACCGCCTGCCATGAACATGAAGATGACACGTTTGGCTCGCGCCGCATACTGGCTTTCTTTGGCCTCCATCGGACGGTCGGCCGTTGCTTCCTGAGCCAGCAGGTTCATCAGCGCAACGCTGCCAAGACCGATCCCGGACTGTTCAAGAAACGCGCGTCGCGAATTCCCTGCAGCGCTGGTCTGAGCACTTTCAGAACTCTGAGCGTCTCGCAAATTCGCTTCGGACTGTGTTTTGCTCATGGCGTACCTGCATCTTCAAAAAGCGTTGCACGGCCCGGGAGATGGAATTACGGGATTCTGTGCCAGGTTTTGTTGCCTCTAAGATAGGGTATGCGCCATCCTGCGTCCATAAGCAGCCAAAGAATCCGTCGCCTTCAGATCGTTCGTTGTCATGACGACTGAAGACGAGTGAAGAACTGCCTGTGCGTTTCTGGATTGAGTTGATGTGCAACGTGATGTTCTTTCGACAACGCATTTTCCGCAGGCCATAGATCGCTGTGAGGCGGCAGAAAAGTTATGGCAGACGTTTTTCGTTTCAAGCATTTCAGCATTGCTCAGGATCAGTGCGCGATGAAAGTCGGCACGGATGGAATCCTGCTGGGCGCTTGGGCGATTTCGCAATCGCCGCGGCGAATTATTGACGTTGGCACCGGAACGGGCCTGATCGCGCTCATGCTGGCTCAGCGGTTTCCGGATGCCAGCCTGCAGGCGATTGAGATCGATGCGGCTGCCTGTGAGCAGGCGAAGGAAAACTTTCGGAACAGCCCGTGGTGTGACCGGTTAACGGCCGTCTGCGAATGCTTCCTGAAGTACTCGACACGCATGGAGTTCCGAGTGCAGTACGACCTGATCGTATCGAATCCTCCGTGGTTCAATGAATCCCTCAAATCGGGGAGTGCATCACGAGATCTCGCGCGACATACGGGTGCGCTCAGCAGTGGCAATCTGATCCGCGCAGCTGCTCGCATGTTGTCCGCGGATGGACGCTTCTGCATCATTCTGCCCCATGAGCAACGTTCATCGTTTGGAAAGCTGGCAGAAGATGCCGGCCTGTTTTGCCAGCATTGCTGCGACGTCTTGCCGACGAAAACGAAAGCTCCGAAACGCATGCTGATGCAGTTGAGTCACCGCCGCCCGGACGAAGGACCACAACAATCACAATTTGTGGTGGAAACCGAACATCGGCATGTTTATACCCAGGAATTCATAGCGATGACCAAAGATTTCTATCTCCGTTTTTAAACGTCGCTCAGAACAGGATCGAGCATCCTCAATGGCTCAAGAGCCAGGCCTGCAGGATTCTTGTGAACGATTCAGAAATTGATGCAGCATCAATGTTGGTCTTGCCGGTTTAAGACTTAAAACTTTCTGATTTGTTGTCTTGAAGCCAACAGCCCGCACAGACCACAGTGCAGGCGAGCGATTTCGGCTTCCATCCTTTGTACGTCCCGAGTGGCGCGCTGACAATCAGCTGAAATGGGACGGGCGCGGCAGTTTACGAGGCAATTCGACCTGTTTCAGACCACCAAAGCCGCGTTGTCAGCTGTTTTCCACACCGATGGTCGAGACAACTTCGTCGTAGGGGCAGCTGTCAAAACTTTCACCTTTCCGAACCCAACGAACACGCCCTTCGACTTTATTTCCGGACACGCTCCTAGCGCCTCAGGCTCAGGAAAATGGAGTTATAACCCGACTTCAGCAGAAGCCCTGAAGGCAGTCCTGCTTGTTGTCCGGGTCCAGAATTTCGCGAAGCTTCTCGAGCGCCTTCATCTGTAGCTGTCGAACGCGTTCCTTGGAAATCCCGAGGTCCGATGCAATCTCCCGCAGAGTGCGGCCTTTTTTGTCACGTCCGGCCAGACCGAAACGATCCAGCAGAATCCGGTGCTCTCTTTCGTCAAGAACATCCTCGGCCCGAGTCAGCAAATGGCCAACTACCGACTCGGGATCTTCGCAGACAGGTGGCTCCTCATGATGCTGTGGAATTTCGCACAACAGTTCCGCAGCAGCATTCGGAAAACGTTCTCGGCGGCGCTGTCGGATTTTCCATGCGCGGAAGAAATGCCGCTGAATGGAATGAGTCGCATAGGTGCTGAATCGAAAGCGTCGCGAGAAATCAAAACGGTCGATCGCACCCAGCAGAATCATGCAGCCATCACTGCTGAAGTCGTCCACATCCCCGAAGCTGGAGGAAAACCGGCGAGCAATGCTGGAAACAAGACGCAGATTGGAATTCACCAGCTGGGAACGAATTTTCTCAATCAGCTCCAGCTTGAACTCAATCTGTTCAACCGCTTTCTGCGATGGACTCACAGCCGACAGTCGGCTTCTCATCCGATTGACTCGATAACGAAGAAGATTCAGGGCGCGGAACAAGACCTGTTCCTGCTCAAATGTCAGAAGTGGATCGGGGGCACTCCAGTTATGCAGAGTCACCACATCATCCATGTCCATTCCCTGCGGAGCCGCAGGATCAGCACGGTGCACGGCAGAATTCAGACGGAGTTCTTCAAGCAATTCTTCCGCCTCGGTGACTGGCGAATCGTCTTTCTCCAGCGATTCAAACTCCGAAGAATAAATGAAGCGAATTTCCTGGCCCAACAGAGAAACAGCTCTTGCCTGCAACCGTTGCAGCTGCATTTGTTCCTGCGAGTCGGCTGTCACCTGCCGTGACTGTCGCTTTGTCCCCGTCGCACGCGCTGTTTTCACTTTCGTCACCATGAGAGCATCTCCCTGCGTTAAAGGCCAAGCCGATTTTTCCATGCGGCGGCCGGTCTTAATTCGTTCGTATCATCACAAAACGTTCACGCAAAGTCAACCGCAGCGAGTGGAAACGAATAACGCAAAAACGTATTTTATTCGTAAAATAGAGGCAACCCTGTGAAACACGCGATTTTTTCTGCGGTATCGGAATCGTTATGGAAACGTGCAAATCATTCATTTGACCGAGAGTTGGAATGGTTAACATTCAGTGGGATTCGAAGGATCGCTCCTTCGTCCTGCGGACTTCCGTGGTGCTGCAGCGTTCGCGCGAATCACTGTTTGACTTCTTCAGTGATGCGTTTCAGCTGGAGCAGCGTACGCCCGACTGGCTGAACTTCCGGATTCTGACTATTAAGGCGAGCGGCAGATTAGGAACACCCAAGCCGAACAACCGGACGCTGGCGCGTGGCGGCTGATTTTATTAGCCGCAGGGCGCTAGCCCCGGTTTTCGACGGTAACCAGAAATCTGCCGCTCGCCTAAATGACGTCAAAAGAAAATGCTGGAACTTTTTTTGAACGCCGGCCTTCAGACGGCACAGGAAGGGACGACACGATGAATCTGGTTCCAAAATTGCGGTTGCGAAATTTGAATGAGCAACCTGTTCGTTCCGACGGCGAATTTGTTCTGTACTGGATGACGTCTAACCGTCGGCTGACTTTTAATTTTTCCCTGGACCGCGCTCTTGAATGGTCGCAAAAGCTGAACCGGCCGCTGCTGATTCTGGAAGCCTTGCGTTGCGATTATCCGTGGGCCAGCAGACGTCTGCATTCGTTTGTGATTCAGGGGATGCATGACAATCAGAAGATCGCTGCTGAGCACGGCCATGCGTATGTGCCGTATGTTGAACCCGCTTACGGTCACGGCTCTGGGCTGATCGCAACACTGGCGGCGCGGGCGGCCGTTGTTGTAACCGACGACTTTCCGTGCTTCTTCCTTCCGGCGATGATTCAGGCGGTTGCCCGCCACCTGCCCGTCTTGATGGAGGCCGTGGATTCCAACGGTTTGTTGCCAATGCGAGCGGCCGATCAGGTGTTTCCGACAGCTTATGCGTTCCGTCGCTATCTGCAGAAAACACTTTCGCCTCATCTGCTGGGCTTTCCAGATCCTAATCCTTTGGCGGATCCAGCGACCCCGCGAATGGTCCCGCGAACAGCCCTGGGGGCCTCCGAGTGGCCACAAGGTTGGGCGCCTGCGAGCGAATCACTGCTGAAATGCGAACCTTCAGAGCTTGACCGTCTGCCGGTGGATCAGTCGGTGCGTGAGCCCGTGATGCAGGGCGGGGCGATCTCTGCCGGCAAATGTCTGGACCAGTTTCTTGAGCGTCGACTGAGCCGATATTCGGAAGAGAGGAATCAGCCTGATGAGGACGCTGCGAGTGGGCTCTCACCATATCTGCACTTCGGCCATATTTCTGCTCACGAGATTTTTGCCGAGTTGGCCAAACGAGAACAGTGGTCATCCGCAAATTTGGGTGATCCCAAAGAAACACGCGGCGGCCGAAGTGGCTGGTGGGGAATGTCGGAGGCGGCTGAATCCTTCCTGGACGAACTGGTCACTTGGCGCGAACTGGGTTTCAATATGTGCTGGCAGCGGCCGGACTATGACAAGTATGAATCGCTGCCCGACTGGGCCCAGCTGACGCTCGCACAACACTCGTCAGACCCGCGGCCTCACATGTATTCTCTGGAGCAGCTTCAGGCCGCGAAGACTCACGACACGCTTTGGAATGCGGCTCAGAATCAGTTACTGCACGAAGGTCGAATGCATAACTATCTGCGGATGCTGTGGGGAAAGAAAATTCTGGAATGGTCTGCAACGCCTCGCGACGCGTTGGCTGCCATGATTGAACTCAACAATCGTTTTGCCGTCGACGGCCGAAATCCAAATTCTTATTCCGGCATCTTCTGGGTCCTCGGGCGATACGACCGAGCCTGGGGCCCGGAACGCCCGATCTTTGGTAAGATTCGTTACATGACTTCAGAGAACACCGCTCGCAAACTGAAGCTGACAAACTATCTAAAAAAGTATTCCCCAAAAAGTGCCGGCCGATTGTTCTAACGGGACAGCGTCATGCTTCATCAGCCGCAGTGCGTCTGCGAGGCGTTGATTGAGTCTTTTGCAGCGAAAGGCACACAAACCAAACTGGCGATCGGAGATCGTATCAAATGAATGCTGGTTCGGTGGATTCGGGCGTGAAACTTTGCTGGACGCTGGGCGAGCGACGGACCATTCGCAACAATTCCGTAACGGACGTTGTGTCCTGAACTCGCAATCCCACCCGTGTCCTCATTCCGCCAGGAGTCCCCTTCATGAACTACCACGCACCATCTTCTCACGATGACTCAAGTTTCGCGCCAGAAAATACCGCGTCGGTTCCGCGCCGAATGTTTCTTGCCGCCGGCGCGGCTGCTCTGGCCGCGGCAAAGATGGTGTCCGCAGCGGAAGATGAATACGCGGCTGATGCGGCCCCGGTGCGATATCCCGATCCTCGACTT
>JBDNHX010000076.1:0-25289 GCA_041688565.1 Planctomycetaceae bacterium | reverse complement strand
CAAATCAGGGGATTTACATCCCCCGCTCGCTTTAAGTCCACGCCATTTGACGCCAGCCCGATGGCGTGGACTTCGGAAATCCCAACGGCGAGCCGGGTACGTAAGTGCCCTGATTTCTCCAGCAACCACAACAAATCAGGGGATTTACATCCCCCGCTCGCCTTAAGTCCACGCCATCGGACGCCCGTCGTCCATTTCCACTGCCAGTCGCTAGGCACGGAACATCGCGATGCCAACACCGAAAGCAATCAAACCGATCAACAGGAAAAGGAAGAACCAGAGGATTTTGGATGTCCGGTATTTGATTTCCGGCGTCTGCCCAATGATCTCACGATACTCGGCCGAAAAAACCATCTTCCCTTTGGCACTCAACAACAGATAAAGAATATATCCATTGATCAGAGTGCCGATCGGAAATGCCAGAAGGCCAAGGCCCGCAAAGAGGGAAGCCGGGATTCGCGCCCACCGTTTCAATTTGGAGAGGCCGTAGCCGAGAAATCCCTGCGCGACCCCAAGCCCCACTAACAGCAATCCCATTTCCACGACAGGATTGTTCTGAACCGAACTGGACAGCACCATGTACATGTAGGTCATCAGCCCGCCACCGACCAGAGTCAGAAGGCAACCGAGAATATACAGACTTCCAACCGACTGTACGGAGGCCTCGTGCGACAAATACTGCTGACGAATTATCGCCGCAGGTCGAGTGTCGAAGTCAGCCGCGTAGTCCATCGTTTGAGGCGCGGCAAACGGATTGTGCTCGGCAGGGTCGGCGTTGGTTGTCATGAATTCTGCTTTGATCACTTTTGATTGGGGACGACTTCATTCAACTGAACTCGATCGGATGCGCCACAACGAGCATAGGCATCCAAGGCGAACGCATAGTTGTCCTGCAGGAGTTGTATAGGCATCGTTTTCCCATCGCCAGCGACTCCCCCGTAGATCGTCAGACTGCGTGGTGCAATCAGTGCGGCAATATGTGACACATCACCGACGTCCCGCAGCAAACCTGGAACCAGCACTCCAAGTCTCTGGCCCCTAAATGGCTTGTCACTGACATAGCTCGCCAGTGAATCAAAGGTCATCACTTGTGTCAGCCTCGAATCCATAGCGGCCGCAGTCAACGCGATGATTCCCGACGCCCCTTCACCAATGATGGCCGTCTCCGCGGGAAGAGTGCCGATCTGGCTTGTGATGGCATCAAGAGTCCGATGCAGGTCCCAGGCCCACTGACCCAGCAGAGGCCGTCCGATCCAAAGCGACCATTCGGCAGAATTATGATCGGGCGCATTTCCTATTTTGTCGGACGCCATGGCGAACCGGCCCGTGGCGCGAAGTTCCGGAGCAACAATCGTCCAGCCCTCAGAACGCAGGGCTTTCGCACGCTCGCCCGAAAAGGCAGCAGAAGCACCACGATCGACATCGACAATGATCGCCAGCTTTTGGTCTTTGGCGCCCGCTGCGTCACTTAACGCGTCACTTAACGCGTCACACAGAGCATAAATTTCCAGTCCCGACTCAGAATCAAATGTTAACTCAATGGCCTTCGGATCAGCGATCACTTTCGAACGAACGTTGAGCGGCGAATCATCGGGCATTCCACCCAGCGAAGTTTCCAGAGCCGCGATAAAAGGCTTCCGCACACTGGCACGCTCTTCTTCCGACTTCGCATTCGACAGAGCCGTCAAAAATTCCTGATCCAGCCCCTCGCGACGGATCTTCAAAAGCCGCTCCAACTCGGCCGCGGCAAATTTTGGCAGCGTCACAAACGTGTCCGGTCGACTCTCACCAGGAAAGCAACGCAAGGTGTCGGGTTCCTCCGGCACAATCGTCAGCTCAGCGATCGGACTCCCGTCGCCTTCTCCCTTCAAATGCTTTGTCATCCAACCATACATCGCTTCACGCATCGGCTGGTTGTAATTGTGAGGCGACTCAATGATCGTGTGCTTTACGGTGGCCGATTTTCCCGCAGGCGAAACAGCGGCAATCTGCTGAGCTCGCTCAACAGAGATTTTTGCCTGAGCGACTGAAAACTGGAATGCATCCTGAGTCGCGCTGGTCACCATCAGGCCACGATTGACCGCAAGCCCAAGGACGTTGCCTTCCTCGGTGTATTGAAGAATTCCCGGAACGACCTCACACATGCAACATGCAGCCCGCAGATAGGCCTGATAATTTCCGACGGAGCACGTCGGAACGACACACTGAAAACGTTCGTCAAATGCTCCGGCATACATCGACTGATTTCCGCCGCCACTGGCACCGGTGATCCCGATGCGATCCGCATCCACTTCCGGACGCGACTGCAGGTAGTCGACGGCTCGCATGTTTTCATAAACCTGAATCCCGGACAGTGGTTTGCCGGACAGCAACAGCATTGCCCCTGTCATCTCACCGTGATACTCGCCCAGCTTCTTTTCAATGCCCCGTTCGCCCGCACCAAACGCATCCACGCACAACACAAAAAATCCCAGCTTCGCCAGACCAATGCATCGCGACTGCACCACAGGATCCTGTTTTGCGCCAGGCCAGTGACCATGCACGCACAGCACGGCCGGACACTTTGAATTGGCCGCCGCATCAGGCACGTAGGCATTCGCCGTCATCCAGACATCCGGCATTGTCTGAAACGCCAGCTTCTCGATGCGATAACCATCGCGCCGCAGTTCACCAAAAGTCCGAGGATCCAGCAAACAAGGCTCGGATGGAAAACCACCCCAGGCTTTGAGCAACTCTGCTCGAAGCTGCTGCCGGGTTTCGTTCCATTCCTCAGTTGTCTTCGGAGCAGTATCGCCCGCTCGCAATCCCGCCGCGTAGCCTGTGACGAAGGTGTTAAATCGCTGCGTTACGTCCTCCTGCGCCCAAACGCTGCTTTCGTAAAACAGATTTCCATTGACCAGAAAACTCACAGTCATCAGCGTAGAAAACAGGGCTCGAAATAACGGACGAACAGTCATGGAGAACTCCTTCCAAAGTCTTAGAGAAGCATACGAGAACCGATTGTTATGTGGCATTGCCTCGATTTGTCGTTCGGCAAGAATACAGAGGACTGTTATCATTGGGCAAACGTAACGCCGTTGTCCGGCAATGGTGGCGTGGACACATGAGTAGAGAAGGTGAAAACGAGGCATGCTGAAAAAAGAGGAAATGCGGCAGTGGTTGCGAGATCGTCTGCAATTGCAGAGCCGACTGGCAACCGGTGCGCTGGCCGGAATGGTGGTTCTGGGGCTGATTGCGACTCTAATGGAGTTCGCGCTGTTCTTTGTCATCATAAAAATCGGATTTATTCGCGACTCACCAGCCGCGCTGGCCTTCCTTGCCACCGCAGTGATTCTTGCTGTCATCCAGGCCGTGACCTTGCTTCGTATGCCAAAGCAGCTGGCCGATGTGGAACACGAAGCGGAACTGGATGAGTCCATCGTCATCATCAAAGTTGCCTCGAACATGTCGGCGGTTTGGACCTACGCTTTGGGGAGCATGGAATCTGACCGCTCGTGGGTCGAAATGCTGCTGGGCCTTTTGTCGCTTCCTCAGCGACTATGTTCTGCGGCGTGGTTCACATGGCAACGTCAGCAGGAATTGTTGTCTGTAGCGGTTGAACCGTGCGCGGCTATCATCCGACTGCTGCACAAAGAAGGTGAGCGAGTGGAATTAAAGACGATTGCCGCGGACATCAACACCGGTGATCTGGCGACGGTCATTCGTCAGCTGTCGCTCATTGACGGTGTCGTCTTCTTGTCCCGAAAAGCCTTCGGCCTCAGCCTGGCAAATCGTCTGGTGGATGACATCGTCGAATGGAAAGAAAAAAAGACGGCAGAGAAAAACGTCCCTCAATGATATCTGCAGTTCGAAGTCCGAGTCAGATCTTTCAGCGGTGGCATTGAGCGAACTCCGGCAAAAGCTGCCGATGCCCGCGGCGCCGCCGCCGCCAATCCAGCCGTTCTTGATGCCGCCGGGGAAACGATCTGTTTCGGATGGCCCGATAATCCGTCTCGCGACTCAAGCCGTGACTGTGCTAATCTTCGTCTGAACTTTGCCGTCGAGCCGCAGAGAACGCGGGCCGCTTTTCGCTGATCAATATTTCAGAGGATCAAGGATGATGCTCACTCCCTTCTGTATAACGCTGCTTTCCGCGACTCTTTCGCTGATGGCCGTTGACGAAAGCCGCACTGGCGCCACTCCGGGCGAACCTGCAATCACATCTTCAGCAACCGCAGCGCCTTCATCGCAGGTCGTCGCGGGTAACATCGAGGCCCCTGAGAAACCCTCCGCCGCTGAACCGACAACCGCTTCTGACAACGCCGCCGTTGCCACGACCGAAGCATGGCTGCTGCGATACAAGTTTCAGGAAGGGCAGAAACTACGGTATCAGACGACGCAGAAGATGACACTGACGGGTACGGTTGGCGAGAAGAAGCAGGTCGACGTGTCTGAGCTCAAGCAGCGCCGCATGTTCACGATCTTGAGTGTGGACGAAGTCGGATCGTCTCACATGGCCATGCAGTTTGAAAATGTCTGGATGCAGAAGAAGGTCGACAATGCCGCGTCTGTCGAATTTGATTCCAACATGAAGCCTGCCGACGTTCCGTACATTTTCCGCCAGGTTGCCAGCGACCTGAAAGGCAGTGCCCCGAAGTTTTGGCTTTCCAATCTCGGCCGCTCCATGTATCCAAAGAAAATAGCGGCTGAAAAAGAACCGGTTGCCCGCGCGGCCAATATTTCTGAAACCACAGTGACGAAGTTAGTGGAAGACGAACCGCAAACCGGCACCGTTCAGCTGGTGGCTGGCTCAACTCCAGACCCAACGATTCAGGAGCAAAAAAAACAGACTGACCCGGGATCGTTTTTGATGACGCTGCCCGAAAAAGAAATCCAAGTGGGACAGACCTGGAAAGAAACGATTGTCGTGCCCGCTCGAATGCAAAACGGGATCAATATTGAGGTGTCTATTCTCAGAACGTTTCGATTGGAATCCGTCGAAAATGGGATCGCGCGGATTTCCTTTCGCTGCTCCATTGAAAGCCTCATCCGCCGCGACCCCACGGTTGCGGCTCAGTTGATTCAGGCCACGCCACGCGGAATTCTGACGATTGATATCAATCGAGGCCTGATGATCCGCCGTGAAATGCACTACGACGAATCCGTCTTCGGAGTGCTCGGTGCGGACAGCATTCTGGCCTCCACCGGCACCAACATCGAAGAACTCATCGAAACCGACTCCGCTGCGACTCGAACGACGAATCCGTGACACGGCGAATTCTCCGAACAGACAGTCCCGTCGCTTAACCCCACACCGACTAATTCACCCGGACTTCAATCAGACAAAACGGCCACTGGCACTCACTCTCTAGCGGAACGCGCCAAGCGTTTCGGGAGCTTCCCTGAAAAAACGTATTCCTAAAGCCTTGGCGGCTTCCGCTACGGCGATTCGTATTCAAAGTGAGTGCCATTGGGCGCTCGCTGGCGGTGATTGCCAGGAAAATATGGGCAAAACCCGCGGCTAGCGCCTTGCCGCTCACTTCATATCCGACAGCAGTCAGCGCAGTACCGTTGACCGGCGTTCTGCGTCGCTGGTGAGTGACGTGTCATCAGCTTCGTCATCTTCTTCGCCATCGGGTTCACGGTCGCGAAACGATCGAGCACGCGCTTCAGCGAACTGTAGAATCTTCGCCGCGGGCGGGGCTGCGACGGTGCCGCCGTAATGAATTCCAGGAGCCGTCGGCTCATCCACCATCAACAGCACGATCACGGCCGGGTTTTCAGCGGGAGCTCCGCAGACAAAGGAAACCACCCACGCCTTGTCTGAATACTGACCTGTTTCCGGATCGAGTTTCTGAGCAGTGCCAGTCTTGCCGAAAATCGAAAGCCCAGGGATCCGTGCCGATTTTCCCGTGCCTCGTTCCACCACCTGCTTCATCGGTTCCTGAACCAGCCATTCGGCAATCTCGCCATCCAGAAGCTGCGTGCCCACATCCACACCGGGCGCAACCACGTGAACTCCGCTGTTCTCTCCGGCTGCCATTTCTTCGCCCGCTGCGCTTTTCAACAGCCGCGGACGCACCAGTCGGCCTCCGTTAGCCAGAGCCGCGTGTGCTGTGATCAGTTGCAGCGGCGTGACTGCGAGTTCCTGACCCATCGGAACCGATCCAAGTGAGTAAATGTTCCAGTTCGAAAAAGGATGCAGCAGGCCGGACAACTCGCCCGGGAGTTCAATGCCCGTCCGACGTCCGAATCCGAAACTCCGCGTCGCCTCGTAAAGCGATTCCAGTCCCAGCCGTTCCCCGATCTTCGCCATCCCGATGTTGCTCGACTTGACCAGCACATCTTCAACGCTGAGCTCGCCGTAAGAATGGTGATCGTGAAGAATGCGCGGACCCATTTTGTAGACGCCGAAGCTGCAGTCGATCATTTCTTCGCGCTGCAGAGCCTCATGCTGCAAAGCCCAGCCTACGATGAACGGCTTGAATGTTGAACCGGGTTCAAAGACTGCCGACACAGCCAGATTTTTCCAGGCCGCTTCAGGAACGTCAATCAGGAAATTCGGATCAAACCCAGGTCGGGATGCCATCGCCAGCACTTCGCCGGAATGCGGAGCCATGACAATCGCGCAAGCGCCAAGCGGCTTCCATTCTTCCACCAGCGCGTCCAGCTGGCGTTCCGTTTCAATCTGAGTCAACAGGTCGATAGTGGACACGACCGTCTGCCCGTGCTCCGGTGCACTGGATCGTTCGGCAGCGACTTCGACGACAATTCCGCGGGCATCACGCGTCATGACGCGGTCGCCGTCTTTGCCGCGGATCAGCGAGTTCAGACTCTGTTCAAGACCGCCCTTGCCGGTGTTGTCGATGTCGCGAATCCCAAGCACGTGAGATGCAAAATTTCCCTGCGGATATTTTCGCTGATACTCGCGACGCAGGCCCCAGCTGGTTTTCGCCATTCCGAGAGATCGAATCTGCTGAACCTGTGCGTCGTCGATGCGCCGCTTGATCCAGACGAATTGTTTGTTCCTGTTGGTGACAAGTCGCTGATAAAGCTCATCCGTGTTGAGATTCAGGATCGAGCCGACTCGCCAGGCAAAGTCCCATGGGTCTTCGATCTGGTCCGGAACAGCATACAGACTGTCACACGTGATGGTCATAGCCAGCACATGTCCGTTGCGATCAAGGATTTCTCCGGGACGCGCAGGGATGACTTCAGTGAAGAGACTCTGTCGCACAACACGATCGTTCATCAACTGCCGCTGAGCTCCCTGGAGCTGGATCAGCCGGCCGAGTAACACACACCAGCCAAGGAAAACAACTCCCGAGATCAGACTGAATCGCCATGACCGATAGGCAGCCGCGGATGAAATGGGACGGTCGAGTTGCACGTTGGATGCGCGATCGGCAGCCGCCGCTTTGTCGCCTGAAAGCACGGCGACGGAATGCTGCGGTTCAGACTTCGGCGTCGCTGTTGCCGGCGGAAGGTCGTTCTGCGAGGAGTCGGACATCAGTCGATCCCCTGCGGATTGAATGGATGTTGAAATCTGAGCAACGGCAATCGATCCTCGCCGCGACGTTTTGGATTTTCTGACTCCGTCGCCACGCGAGATTTGGCTCGCGTTTTTCGAGAAGTAGCGGACTGAGCCGCTCGGGTGTTCGCTGCGTCTTCAATTGTTGCGGCCAGCTGAGCGGGCGCAGTCAGTCGCTGAGTTTCCAGACGCAGTCGAACCAGAAGTTCGAGGAGCAGGTCTGTCTGGTAATATTGAAGGCTGACCGCGCGGCGCATTTCCAGCGTCTGCTTCTCCAGCCGGACTCCGGCCATGGAAACAAGAACGACGAGAAGTAACCCTGCGGCAAACCGAAAGAACACGATTGAATCCGTGAGTGTGAAGGAAGGAAACTCTCGTTCCAGGGCTCCAGCCCTGGAACGCCATGCACTGGAGGCTCCCGCCTCCAGAGACAACCTTGCGAGGCAGGAGCCTCCGGAGCAGTGTGTTCCGAGGCTGGAGCCTCGGAACAAGGAATTCACGCGTGCAGTAGAACACCAACCCGAAGCAATAATCCTTCCGCGCAGCAGAAAGCCCCGCAGGAGAAAAACTTCGGCGGGGCTTGTCATCACTGATAGCTGATCGGTTTGCTGCCCGTTAAGGCGTGACACTCACTTCGGCCGCATCGGCAGGAAGCGCCAGAATCAGTCCAGCTTTCAGCTTATTCGGATCTTTCACAACAGATTGATTAAGCCGATAAATCTCAACCCATCGAGACGAACGGCCGAGGAACCGCATGGAAATCTCTGACAGAGTTTCTCGCTCGCCAACTCGATACGCCGGTGACCCATCATCCAGAACCAGAAAAGCCGCTGGCTCGACAACCTTCGGCATCGAATCGGCAAACAGCTGAGGATAACGTTCTTCGAGCACTGCCTTTGGCGGCGTCAGCACAATCATTCCGGGCCGCATATATTTAGGCTCGCTGATCCGATGCTGATTGAACACGGCGAGAGCCGCAAAATAACGCACGCTTCCGTAGACTCGCTTTGAGATTTTTGAGTAGTTGTCGGCGTGCTGCACGACGATCGTGTCAAACGTCGAACCATCATCCGGAGCGGGTTCTGCACCGGTGTTCTGATAGTTGAACGCGGAGAGACTGAACTTTCCGTCGGAGCCCGAGCCGGCTGCCGTTCGGATTGAGTTCCTGTTTTTGCCACCGCTCGGATTGGCCACCGCGTCAAAGCCCCGGGAACCCGAAACGCCGGACTGTCGCGGATTGGACGCAACGGCATTCTGTTGGCCACCGAGGAACGCATCGGCAGGCTCCTCCGCCGGAGCCCGGCCGGACGTTACCTGCGAACTGTCGGCATCATCAATCTGGAAGCCACCGGAAAATCGGCCTTCCTGAGGATCAAGCATCGCTAGAAGAGTCGGTTCGCGTTTCGACGAATCGCGCTCCTCAGACAGCGACTCCTGCGTTTCGGCAACCGGATCAGGGAAACTGCTGAAGGAGTCATCCGGTGCGGCAATTTGTAGACCCATGTCAGACAGAGAGGACGTTGCCGGAGCCTCCGCCAGTAGAGTTTCAGACCGCTGTTCTTCGGTCGCCAATGTTTCCGTCTGTGGAGTTTCCAGTGCAATCGCATCGGGTGCTGCCGCATCGAAGTTGCTGTCGCTGGCTTCCATCTGGGGTTCTGTCAGAGTCATGGACAGTTGCGGATCCTCAGACTCCTGCAGTTCCGCCATCGAAGTTTCATCGGTCGCCGATTCAGCGGGGGCAGGCTCATCCAGGTCGAACTCAAAACGAACGGCTGAACGAGGCATTGGTTCATTCGCATCCGACCGAGAAAACGCATTTTCCGACGTGATCGGTTCGGTGTTCTCTGCCGTGGCCGCCAACGATGGCTCTTCGAACGACGGTCCTTCGATCGATGACGAAGTTGCGCTGTTCAGAACTCCAAAGTCCGGTGTTTGTGCAGACGCAATGTTGAGAGCTTCTGTGGGCGTTTCAGATTCCGCAGGATTGAACGACATCAAGGGGTCAGTGGCCGCGCTGGATTCACTTTGCATCGCCAGCTGTGCAGCGGTGTCAAGCGGCTGTTCCGATTTGCTGGTGTCGGCTGTCGGCTGAATGGAAGCCTGAGTCAGCTGGCGCTGATGCAGATCCATTTTGTGATAGACCAGAAAGCAAAACGCAAAGAACAGGATGGTGATGACCATCATTCCAAGTTTGGCTTCGTGACTGACAGCCGAAGCACCTGGAGCAGCCGCTTTCAGTGAATTCAACAATTGCCCTGCCAGCGAGCTGCTCTCAGCTTCGCCGAGCGGCTGCGGGGGTTCAATCTTACTTCTGCCGGTGCTGCTTCGAGCGGCGTCTTTGTCAGAACCTGCCATCCCTGGTGTCCTTTGAACGCGTTTTTAACGAGTCGATCTTCAAGCGAATGGAATGTGAGGATGACTGCAATCCCGCCCGGCTTCAGGATGGCCGGCAGAATCTCAATCAACATTCGTTCCACATGCTGCAGTTCATTATTGGTTGCAATGCGAAGTGCCTGAAACACTCGCGTTGCTGAATTCCGACCTCCTGCATTGCGGGCGGCTCCAACCGCTTCACAAACACACGATTCCAGTTCCTCCGCCGTCGAGACTGGATGTCCCAGTCGTCGTCGTCGCACTATTTCTGAAGCAATCTTTGAAGCCGCTGGCTCCTCGCCATGCATTCGAAAGATGTCTTCCAGTTGTTGTTCTTCAAGGGTTCTCAGAAGTTCGGCCGCCGGCTTTCCTTCGTGAGGATGAAATCGCATATCAAGTGGTCCGCCCGCATCGAAGCCAAAGCCTCGCTGGCGGTCCGATAACTGATCTGAAGAAAGTCCCAGATCCAGGAGGACTCGATCAACCCCTTCGATATTCAGCTCCTGCAGAACGCCCTGAGCATCCGCGTAGCTGGAACGAATCAAATGGCAATGCGAGTACATTGACTGCGATTCTTCGGACGAATTACCCTTTAATTTTTGAGACGCAAGGTTCAGCATCATCGGGTCTCGATCCAGACCGATGAGTGTCCCGGTGTCTCCGATGTGTTTAAGAATTAATGAGCTATGACCGCCGGCTCCGACCGTTCCGTCAAGCACCGTTAGCCCCGGGGTTAACTGCAGCCATTGCAGAACCTCCCGCGGCATCACCGGAACGTGAACCGGACGATGTTCGGACGTGGTCATGGATAAGAAGGCCCAACAAACCAGAGTCACCGGACAGAGAAAGGAGCCAGTTCGCGTAGAATCTGTTTGTCTGCCGCAGAATCAGCCGAAAGGAAGGCCCGAATCCTAAACCGACCGACCATTCGCGGGAAGACCAGTTTGAGAAGGTGGTGCAATGCACGAAACGGTGTTCTTGCTTCCTGGCGACTGGCGATTATCCTGACCGGGGCCACCAAAGCTGACAGCACTGCGTTGGTCTGCTCTTCACCCAACGCCGTTAAGGATTTATTGCCATGTTTTCAGCGGCTTTGTCGAAGTCCCTTCTCCCCCGCGGCGGAGAAGGTGGCCGACAGGCCGGATGGGGGGGGGGTTATTCGCTGGTTCTGACTTTATCAAATGCTTAACGGCGTTGCCCTTCACCCTCAGAGGGGTTCGTTTGTGCAAACATGAAGGAAGAGCCAGTCGTTCGATCGTCAGGAATTTTTGCATTCCGGTCCTTCGAGCAAATTGCTCACGCGGGAAGTTCTCTGCAAACTGTCTGAGAAGAACAGCGGTGACAGCAGAGTCGGGACGGGTTTTAGAAATACAGAGTGCCTGTAAGGCCGGTTTCAACAAGAGGTTGTCATGAAAATTCCTGGCAGTAAAGCCCTGGCATTTCTTCTGGTGGCGCTCGCGTCGCTTGGAGGGTTCTTCGTTTGGATTCGAGTTTCTTCTGAATCGCCGCCCGACATCCTTCTGATCACTCTGGACACCACGCGAGCCGACCGAATTGGGGCTTACGGTTATCAGAAAGCTCGAACACCGGTGCTCGACCAACTGGCTCGGGAAGGAGTTCTCTTTGAGCGAGCCATCAGTCCAGCTCCATTAACTCTGCCCGTCCACGCTTGTCTGCTGACCGGTCTTTATCCACCAGAACACGGGCTCAGAACAAACGGCTATGGAAAGCTGCCAGAGCAGTTGCCCACGATGGCTGAGATCCTGTCCGACGAAGGCTATGAAGCCGGCGCTTTTGTGGCGTCGTTTGTTCTGGATCATAAGTTCGGGCTGAATCGCGGGTTCGAAGTTTATGACGACAATCTTGCGGATGCGAAACCCACGCAGGATGCCATTCACCGATTTCGTGACGGACGGCTGGTCGTTGACGCCGCGTTGAAATGGCTGGGGCTGCCGCGGTCCCAGCCAGTCTTTTGCTGGGTCCATCTTTACGATCCTCACGCGCCGTATGAAGCTCACACGGCGGAGTTTGGCGATGACTTCGCTGATTCCCTTTATGACGGAGAAATCGCGTACACCGACCTGCAGGTTGGCCGTCTTATCGAGTATCTAAAAGAGCATCCTCGTACGATCGTCATCGTGGCTGGCGATCACGGAGAATCGTTGGGCGACCATTTTGAACTTCAGCATGGCTACACACTTTATGACAGCACGCAGCATGTGCCGTTTATCATCAAAGGCTTTCCCGACTCTGTACCGGGGACCCGAATTTCGTCCACGGTGTCGTTGGTCGACCTGCTGCCGACAGTCACCGATCTTGTGGGCCAGCCGCAGCCGAACGGAATCAGTGGTCGCAGCTTGAAAGCCGGTCTGCTTGGGCAGTCCACACTGGAATCGCGTGTCTGCTACGGGGGTACGGACGACCCTTTTCTGCAAAATGCATGGTCACCACTCCGCAGCCTGACAACCGATGGCTGGAGATACATCCGCACTACGCGTCCAGAACTTTACGATCTCGTGGCAGATCCGCAGGAGCTGAAAAATCTTGCCAGTGAAATGCCGGAACGCGTTCAGGAAATGGATCAGCAGTTGATCGATCTTGAATCCGCGTTTGCGGTTACGGAGGCTGCCGATGTGCAACTGTCCGGTGCGGAACAGAAGGCGCTTTCAAGTCTCGGCTACATCGGAGGCGCGTCGCGTGAAGAAGCGCCGAAGGAGAACACGCTGCCAGACGTCAAAGACATGCTTCCCTTCAACGTCGCAACTCAGCAGGCCATCGATCTGACCGAGCAGGGACAGTTCGCGGAGGCGGAAATTCTTCTGAAGAAAATCGTCAGTGAATCACCTCCGGAACATGTTTTTTCGCGACTGTATCTGGGTTCCGCCCTTGGAAGTCAGGGCAAGTACGCTGAGGCGGAAGAGATCTACAAGAAGGTTCTGGATAAACGGCCTGACGATGAGGCCACGCTGTTTCAGCTTGGAACGCTTCACGCGGATCAGGGACAGTTTGAACAGGCAGTGACGGTCTTTGAACGGTGCCTGGATCTGGACCCTGAATCAACGGAGCCGCTTTTTAATCTGGGACTTGTAAGATCGCGAATGGGCGATGCAGATTCAGCCGAACGGATCTTTCGAGCAGTCCTGCAGCTGGATCCTATGTTTCCTGGTGCGTGGGTCGCGCTAGGCACTTTGTTGGCGCAAAACGGACGGACAGCGGAGGCCATCAGCGCGTTCAATGCCGAGCTTGAAATTAACCCGGAGTCAATTGAGGCCAATATCAACCTGGGTGTGCTGCTGGGCGGTGAGAATCGTATTCAGGAATCACACGAACGACTGCTGCGAGCTGTTGAGCTGGCTCCGGAGCGGACCGATGCGCGATTTAATCTTGGCATCTGCGAAGAGATGCTGGGCAATTTTGATGCGTCTATTGCCCAACTGAAGGAAGCTCTGCGACTTCAGCCCGAAACCGACTCACTTCAGCTTGCACTGGCGAACGTCTTCGTGAGAAACAAGCAGCCTGCAGACGCGACGCGAGAATACGAAGCGATCATCTCCCGATCACCAGAAAATGTCGACGTTCTGTTCCGGCTGGCCACGCTGCACAGCAGTCAGGGCGGTCCCGAAAAGGCAATTCCTCTGCTGGAACAAGTTCTGCGCCTGCAGCCAGAACATGCGCAGGCGAAGACCGAACTGCAACGAATTCGGAATCCAAAATAGGCCCGACCGCCCAGTTGATTTAATCACAACCCGACGCGTCAGCGAGGGATTCGTGCGCACATTGCCGAACAGCCAAAACTCAATCCCTCACTGACGTTTCGGGTTGTGAAACGATGAAATCAACAACCCGCGAGAGGGTTTCGCTGCAGAGGGCACTTTGATTTGCTGTCATGCGTAAAACACGCCGCAGACAGGAAGCTCAGTTCCGTCATCGTCTGCTGCCTTGTCACCGCCTGCCTCATCACCGCCTGCCTCATCACCGCCTGCCTAGTTGAGAAAGGATCTGACGAGCGGCAGTGGCTGTTGGTTCTCTTCGCAGAATTTCCCGGGCCTGTTCGCGAGCCTCCGCATTCTTTCCGGCCTTCGCCAGCGCCAGCATCCATCCCGTTCGAAAATGGAGACTGGCAGGCTCCTGTCGGACGGATTTCTCAAACTCGCTCAGTGCTTCTGCCGTTGCGTTGCGAGATTCCAGAACCAGAGCGAGATTAAACCGGGCCTGCGCCGAGTTCTCACTCAGTGCGATGGCCTTGCGAAAACATTCTTCTGCCGATGCCAGTTGCCCAAGCTGGGCGAAAACTGTTCCCAGGCGAATCCATGAGTTAATCGAAGCCGGGTCGATCGTCACGGCCTGCTGAAAATACTGAGCCGCTCGATCCGGTCGCTCAAGATCCTGCCAGACAATGCCAAGGTTGTAGTGCGCCAGAACATAGTTGGCATCGATAGCCAGCGCGCGTTCATAATTCCGAATCGCCTCCGAACGGTTGCCTTCGGTTTGATAAGCAAGCCCCAGGTTCAGATGAGCCCAGCTGTTTTGTTCGGTCACTTTGATCGCGCGCGTAAACAGCAGTCGGCTGTTCTCCCAGCAGCGAATCTGCCAAAGGCTGACGCCAAACCAGAAGGCCACAAGCAAACCGGCGCCAAATGGAACCCACTTTGCAATTCGCGGAGACCAGCGCACAGAAACCATCATCAGCCCCAGCCCAATCATCGGCAAGTAGGCATATCGGTCGGCCAATTGCTGGCGTCCAACCTGAACGAGACCAATCATGGGCACGAATGTTCCCAGAAACCAAAGCCAGCCCACTATCAGTCCGGGCTGTTTCTTCACACGGATCAAAGCAATCAGCGTGCATCCCAAAAGTACTCCGGCCGAAATCATGGCGGGCACAAACAGGACTTCGTCCGGGCGTGGATGATTCCATGCGGGATGAGGATAAAAAACAGCCAGATCAAACGGCCAGAACATCCGTCGCAGATAAAGTCCATACGCCACACACGCGTTTTCCACACGCAGAGACCCGGACAGCGTCGCAAAATCGGACACCACATTTATCTTTTTCTGACACAGATAAGACAACCAGCTGGCTCCCGCAGACATCAGCAACCACGGCAGCTTTTCCGCAATCAAGAAAAACGAGCTGTTTGGCGTCCATGTTTCTGCAGCAGAATTGGCGACCGCCGAATCATTCCTGAAGCAGGCCGTTCTTCGCAGGGGCCAGAAGTCCAGCAGCAACAGAACGCAGGGCAATGTGACAGCAAGCGGCTTTGTCATCAGGGCACACATCATCCAAAGACTGACCCAGCCATAGCGTTTCAGATCTCGGTGACGAGCGTAACCAGCATAGGCGATCAGCGTGGCCATCCAGAACACACCGCAGAGAACATTGCGGCGTTCAGAGACCCAGGCGACGGATTCAATATTCAGAGGATGCACGGCAAACATTGCTGCGATGAATCCTGCCGCATGAGGCAGCCGCAGCAGACTGTTCATTGCAAAGAACAGCAGGATGACGCCAGCCCAATGAAAAAAAACATTCGACAGGTGATGGCCGCACGGATCATCGGCAAACAACTGCCAGTCGAGCTGATGCGAAAGCCACGCCAGGGGATGCCATTGACTTGGGCCATGGACCTCAAAAGCCCACTTCAAATTTTCCCACGACAGGCCACTTCGCACCCAGGGATTTTCATAGACATGCGCGTCATCATCAAAATTGACGAATTTAAAGCCGAATGTTTGACCGTAGATCAGCAATGTCACAACGGTCAGAAACAGTGGCCAGAGAAAAGTCGGCGATCCGAGGCGTTGATTCAGGCGTTGCAGCGACTTTTCCAGTGAGCCGGAAGACGCCGGCGATTGAGGCATTGGTTGAGACATCGATTACCTCGACTCAGACGAAGAACTTGGAAGCAGTGACTGCAGATGGCCACGCACCGTTTCCGCTGCCAGGTCCACACCTTTCTCAGACCAATGCCCATCGAGATTCAAATACGTCCCTGGTACATTTTCAAAGGCTGAATGCAGATCCAGGACGTCCATGCCGCGCTGGCGAGCTTGCGTGCAGAATCGTTCCGAAGCATCACGGCAAGGCTTCGTCAGATGCCGCATGTCGGTGAGCGGCGCCCATTGTTCCTGCATTCGACTGTCGACCTGAAATGCTTCGGGAATCACAACGAATGTCAGACCAATTTTTCGCTGCTGACAATGGTCTTGCATTTCCTGAGCCCAATAAAGCGCGTGGGTTTCAGGATTGGGATCCCATTGCCCATTGCCAAAAGAAGCCGCCCAGAGACCGGAATTTAGATAGTAGGACCGGAACTTGCCGGCGTCCGGCTGTCTCAGCATGGCGAGAAATGATCGGCTTTCAGCGGATGTCAGTCGGCTCTGAAGGTTCGCAAAGGCATCAGGATTGAGGTAACTCGAATTCAGCAAGCCATTCCTCAACTGATCATCGTCCGCCTCTCGCACCATTCTGAACATTTGCGATTCCTGCTTTGTAAGATCGCCAGCAGAAAACCATGCCTGCAGGACAGGCCGGGAGTTGTTTGTGACGAGATGATTCATCGCAGGCAGGGCGATCGCGGTGGCCCAGGACGGTCGCGGAGCCACAGCAAACATTCCAAACCGGCGAACCAGAGTCCGCGGCTCATCCACGAAATCGTTTCCACTGAAGAGCCAGACGACGCAGTGCCGGGATCCCAGAGGCACAGCGACAGAACGTAGCCGGTAGTAATACTCATCCGGTTGAGTGGAAGAGATCCCGAGATTGATACATTCGACATCACTTCTGTTCAAAAGTCGTTCGGTCACCAGCGAGACAGGCTGAGCGGATTCCTCCAGAAACGAGTCCCCAATAAAGGCAACTCGAAAGATGTCCGGGCTGGGTAAAATTGAACGTTCATTGTCGCGCTGTCCCCATGAATTGATCTCTGCCGAGCTGGATTCAGAGCCAGCCGCCCAGGCACTCCGAGCGACATCCGGCGAAACGCCATGCAGAGCCTGCGCTGGCCAGGCCGGTACGAATCGCCGACACATCGCTTCGACAAAAGTAAGCGACAAAGGCAGCCAGACGACAAACAGAATATTGCCAAACCAAAACTTCTTGCGGTCCCTGCGGAACCGCCAAAGCCCGGTGGCAATACTGATGCCTGTCAGCATCACAACAACCGCGACTACAAAGTTTCTGCCGGGCAGATCACTGCCTGAAGGACCCGCAACATCAGCCCATCGACTGAACGCAATTCCAGACCCAAATGTGATCAGCAGTATCAGTGATGAAAAGTAGACGAGAGCAATCACGCGTTTCATTAGGTCAGGTCCGACACAAAGCGAGATGGAGATTACGACAGGTTCCCGTTGGCTATCGCAGTCCAAGCCGGAACAAAAGAATGTCACGCAGGATAACCATCCCATCACGCGCGACATGGATCTGAGAGTTGCCTGCTTTTCGGGCATCCGTGGTGATCCGAACATCAACAACCCGCAGTCCGCACATGACCGCTTTCAAAGCGATCTCTGAGTCATAGGAACAATGCAGACATCGCAGCGGAATTTTTTCGCCTGCTGTTCAAGTCCATGCCTTCATCTCGGCGAGTCTACTGCTCATGGAGTGCCAGACCAGAAGCGAGGCAAAGTTGCTGGTCAGATGATTGCCAAAAGTCCTTAGCGGAGGCGTCCTTCCCTGCAATCTGACGGACTGAAGACGAAACTGACTGCCCAGACCAACATCGGCAGTTTGAGCTCTCAGAGGCGCCAGCAACTGAGGCAATTCTTCAGGAAGGAACTGCAATCCGCGTCAATCTGCGCGATCAGCTGCCCGTGAGCCTGACCAATTCTCGTCTGAACGGCATGACCTTTGCCTCTGTCGTTTTCGTTCCGAACATAGCGGACGGCAGGAAACTGGGTCTCCAGGTTTTTGACAATCGCTCTGGTGCGGTCGAAGCCCCCATCAACGATGCGGGCTTCACAATCGGTCGGATACACCTGCAGGATGCGGCGAATACATTCTTGGATGTTTCCTTCTTGGTTGAATGTGGTGACAAGAATTGTCAGCCGAGGATTGGTCATAAGGGAAGATGTTTTTTTTGTTTGCCTGTGGCCACCTTTGATGGTGATCAGACATGTTTCTCCTTAGGCCTAAAAATGATCAAGTGGCCCTGAAGTCTGACACACTAAACCGCCTGTGACGAGCTGAAGTTAAAACTCTAATAAAAAGTCTGTACGAACATTGTTCGTTGTTGTTGGGTTTGTTTTGTTTTTTAAGTCTGTCTGGAGAATGTTATGAAGCAAAGACGTGGTTTTACGTTGATTGAACTTTTGGTGGTGATTGCAATCATCGCCATCCTGATCGCGCTGCTGCTGCCAGCCGTTCAGCAGGCCCGTGAAGCGGCTCGAAGAACGCAGTGCAAGAACAATTTGAAGCAGTTGGGACTGGCACTCCACAACTACCATGATACGTTCAATCTTTTTCCACCTGGGGCAATGAATCCAGGCGTACATCCACAGCCAGGTCTCCCATACTCAAACAATTGTGCCGTGGAATGTCGCAATACTCCCTGGTCTTTGTATCTGCTGCCGTACATGGAGCAGGCCCCCCTCTATAGTCAATTGAACTTTTCCTTGCCAATGTCGTCTGCTCAACGCAGTGGAACCGGCCCGAGTACAGCACTGGTTGCAACCAATGCAGCATTGTGGGCCAACGTTGACCTCCCAATGTTCAAGTGCCCATCTGACGTGATCTATCTGGATCCGTTGAATAATGCTGGTACTAATCACTACTCCGTCACAAACGCTCGACGCTCAAGTTACTGGTTCCCTGATACAAACATCATGGAGGATCTGGGTGTGACATGGAGAGCAGACGGTCGTGCTCTGCGTCCAATCATGGGAATCAACGGTGGTGCCCGAATGGCCGACATTACCGATGGGACCAGCAACACAATGGCACTCTGTGAGACGCCTTTCAAGAAAAACGCTACTGTATACGGCCCGTACTGGAATGCATGGAATTACACGAGCGGTGTCGTATTCGGACAATTGATCAATGCCAGGCAAGGGTGTGGTGGAGGCACCTCTGGCTGTCCTTTCGCATGGGGCAGTGGCAGCAAGCATGTCGGAGGAATGCAGATCGCAATGGCGGACGGGGCAGTCAAGTTTGTTTCCGAAAACCTTGATTTCGCGATCGTTCGAAATCTGACCGGCATCGCCGATGGTACCGTTCTTGGCGAATTCTGATCTTCTTTCGCCGAGATGATATTGGTTCTCAGGAAGGCGTTTCCATTTCGTGAAACGCCTTCCGTTTTTTTACAAAACAACTCCTAAGCGCCCGTGCATAAGTTTCTTCGTTTAACGGCAAGCCGAAGGCGTCGGTTTTCTGTTAATTTGCCTACGCCTACGGCTCGCCGTTAAACAAATTATGCCCAACAACTTGTGCGTGGGTGCTTATAACAGAGGATACTTCGAAATGATTCTGGTCGATTTACGTCTTGCACTCCTCCTGATCTGCGGCAACTGCCTGCTGATGGCGGGTTGTTCGTCTGAAACGGCGGAGCCTGCGCTTGGCACCGTCATGGGTACTGTTACTGTCGACGGACAGCCAGGGGCAAATCTGCTGATTCAGTTTGAACCTCAGACGACAGCGACGGGTAAAGGCGCATCAGAGGTCGGGGCGATATCGACAGCGACGACAGACGTCGGCGGTGCCTATACTCTGACTTACAAAGGCCAGCCTGTTGGTGCGGTTGTTGGGCAGCACCTTGTTCGTGTCACCAGTGCCGCGGGTGGCGGTCCTGCAGGTGGCGAAGCAGCCGTGACTCAAACATTTATTCCTCCGCAGTTCAATTACCAGAGCTCCCTGAAAAAAGACGTGAAGGCTGGCGACAACATTATCGACATCGAGATTGTCACCAGGTAAACAGACGACACTGCCGCTCTGTTTGAACCAGATCTTAGAGATGCCCGTGTTACAAGCGAGTCAAAAAAGGCTCCGCTGTAACAACGGGCTTTTTGTTGCGCCAGTCTTTCTCTATTGCCTCATCACTCTCTGCCGTTGGAGGCACACGCGAATTCGGTACACGTCGAATTTGGTTTGCGTGCAAGCGATTGTTGCGGGTCTCGGCTGGACGAGTCAATCAAGGTGATCTGTCAACGCTCCCCGCACTCGGCTGATCGATTTCCTCGCGATACTTTCGGAGTGGCTGCAGCCGTAGGTCCCATTCACCCGCCTCAGACGTCTGTCCCGTGCTGCGAAGCTGATTGACCAGCTGCTCCACAAATCGTGGTCGATCCGGAGCCAACGTCACAGCCTGCTTTGCGGCATTCAATGCGTTCGTTTTGTCCCCCAATTGATCATAACACTGGCTCAGCATGTACCAGACGTCGGGAAAGGCCCAGATTTCTGCTTCTGATCGCCTTCGGCTGCCAGGAATCATCATCCATCGGAACCAGCTCAACTAAATCGGCGACGGGCTGATGATCGGGCTTTGGCTTAGGAATGCCTGAGCCCCCACATAGGCAACATCGTGGTTTGTGTTTGTGAACGGCGACGCGCGAACAGGCGGCAGGACGTCCGACGCGATGGCATCCTGACTCGGAGAGAATCGACTGAAAACCAGCCAGCCGCCAATGAACAACAGCGGAATCAATCCCGCCAGCAGGCTCCAGCCTCGTCGATTCAAAATACCCAAAATCGTTCTCCGTCAAAAAACGGCCCTGTTTCAGATCCCGGATCTTGTAAACCGAGTCGGCTGACCGAAGCACAACCAGGGCTTGCCTCAGATTGGACCGAGCCTGAGCTTTCCAATCGCCTCGCGAAGCCGCATTGTACGAACGCCGCTCGAGTGGTCAGTATCAAATTGGAGATGAAACATGAGCCAACACAGCGACCAAAAAACAGGGCTTTGAAATCACAACCCTGCTCCAGGGAATGCAAACATCCACATAGACACCGTCGCTGAGACCTTTTGTGGTTCTCTTGTGGTTTCTCAACGAGTTCGCAGGAATTCCAGCCGTTGTCGGGCGTGCATCAAATTAGGCGCCACCTCCACACAGTCCTGATAGTGCTTAATCGCTTCGTCGGTCCGGCCCAGTTTCTCCATGGTCATACCGAGATTGAAGTGATTCTGGTACACGTCGGGATTCAATCGAATCGCCAGCTCCAGCGCCTCCACTGCGGCGGCATAGTCCCCTTGAATAAACAAAGTTGCCCCCAGCATCGACTGGACCCCCTCGGCACCTGGATCGAGCTCCATCGCACGCCGCAGACTCTGCACCGCCTCCGGAAGCCTGTTCTGCCTCAACAAACATCGCCCCAGCTCGCCATGGGCTGCGAAATATTCATCATCTGCGGCCAAAACTTCGCGCAGGACCGGCTCGGCAAGGTCGTAATGCCCGGCGTCAATCATCGCGGCGGCATCGTTCAGCTTATAGTAGGACGGGAGCATATCTTTCACATCGCGCAGCGGTTGTTGCTCCTCACCAATCGTGTCGCGAAACGACGCATATCCCAAACTGCTCAGGGTGCGGCGTTCCTGCTCGGTGAGCGCCACGTTGTCCGCCAGACGCTCATTCATCCGCGCCTCCCACGCCGCCAGTTCCTCCTCCAGCTCGCGGACCTGCTCAGGCATCTCGGACGCAAGATTCCGCAGTTCCGGCGGATCGGCGATCAGGTCGTACAATTCAGACCGAGGGCTCCGGATATACTTCCACTTCGCAGTAATAATAGCCCGGAGAGGCGACCAATGACCCACATGATAGGGTTCGTCCGTCTCTGCATGGCAAGGGAGCAACGGCAGCGTCTCTCCCCGCAGCGCCGACCGCAGGGAACGCCCGCTCGCTTTCGCGATAGGCTTCTGGCCCAGTTGATCCAACAACGTAGGTGTCAGATCGACTAGCGACACTGGCTCGGCCACACGATGTCCGGGTCGACCTTCTTTGGGAGATACGACCAGTAGCGGGACCCGCAACGTCGCGTCATAAACCGTCATACTGTGGGTCAATTCTCCATGCTCACCCAAGCTCTCGCCATGGTCTCCGACCACGACAATCACTGTGTCATCCAGGGCACCGGACTCCTCCAGTGTTGAGATCAACCGGTCAAGCTGCTCATCAACATAGGCCAGCTCCGCATCGTAAGGTCGGTCGGCGAATTCATTCCCGAACCGGTCCTCGCGCGGCAGGTAGGGGAAGTGCGGATCAAAAAGATGCACCCAACAGAAAAATGGCTTCCCGCTTCGGCTCCGCGGACGCAACCACCGAAGCGCCGCATCAATGACCAAACTGCCATCGCGATACTGGTGATGTCCATGCAAACTGGGATCGGACAGCGACAGATCAGCGTCGTACCGAGCAAAGCCTCGCTGCAGGCCGAACTTACGGTCCAGCACAAATGCAGCCACGAAAGCCCCCGTCTCGTAACCGGCAGCCTGCAACTCCGTGGCCAATGTCGGTAATCCCAAGGGCAACGCCGCCTTCCCGTTGTTTCGCAGACCATGCTCGGGCGGATACAGACCGGTCAGCATCGACGCATGAGACGGCAAGGTCAGTGGCACGGGAGCATAGGCACGCTCAAAAACGACACCCTCCCGGGCCAACCGATCGAGCACTGGCGTCCTGGCAAGTGAATAGCCGTAACATCCCAATCGGTCTGCACGCGTCGTATCAAGCGTGATCAGAAGGACGTTCAATGGCCGCGCAGAACGCACATCCCAAACCACGCCAGCAGCAATCAAACCGAGCAGGACAATCGAACCGATCTGTACCCGAGTGCTTAGCACCATGACTGAACTCGTCGAGCGTGGAGCCACCGTAAATTGCGTGTCAGGTTAAAGTCAAACTTGATCAACGACTGGCGATCAGCGGGGACGGCTATTTCGCCCTGATCGTAAACTGCAGGCTAGTAGTGCCTTCTTTGGGAACATCCACCAGGCTTCCCGGCACCCTGGGATCCGGACTTTGTAAATGCGCCGGCAGAGTTTCTACCCGTATAATGCCAGGATTGACAGGCTGACCCTCTTTAGGCTCTGGAGGCGCTGATCCATCGGGCAAACGCATTCTCGAGTAGGCAATGGTGTACTTGCCGGGAGCCAGACCGGGGAGATTTTGAGTGACATCCGTGACGGTGAAAGCTCCGGAGGCGCTGGTCGTGCCAGATCCTCCCTGGTTATTCTTCGTGATCTCCGGAATGAAGGTCACGACAACTCCGTCCAACGGCTTCCCATTGACCATCACGGTACCAGCAACTGGGACTAACGTCTCCGGTGGGCCTGAGCCACTGCCACAACCAACCACAAAAAAGGCCGACATCAATCCGAGGCCAAATTGCCAATAACGAACATGCATACCAGTGTTCCAAATCATAGGGTCAAGGAAGATTCGCCGATTGATCCGATCAGGCAGAACAGCAAGCAGAATCTACAGAAATCTGAGTTTTGCCTAAAATTAAAAATAGGCGCGAACAACAGTTCGCGCCTATATCTTCTTCTGACACGACGGCCGGGAATTAGAATTCACCCAACACTTGTCCGTCTGAAATGTAAGCCAAATTCTGCAGCGTCAGCAGGTTGGTGTTCTCACTAAGGAACCGTACCCCACCGTCTCCCAGGAGGACTTGACAGCCGCCCACATGCAACGAGCTTGCGTTACTGTTATAATTATCCACTTGCCCCGGACGGCCTCGAGGAAGAAATCTGTTAATGCCTCCCAGCAATCGAGTGCCCGTCCCGGCGTGCTGAACGCAGGCCCAAGGCGAGATCCGTCCGCTAACGCATTCGAATACATTCTCAATTACTAAGGCGGAGTTACTGGTTCCATCAGTGAAGTCACGCATGTTGGACCATGAGTTTCCGCCAAATGCCGTTCGACCAACGACTCCGACGGCCGACCAAGTACCATTATAGTGAGTCGCATTCACGCTGAGACCATAAGAAGACTTGAAGCTGCTGCCAGATGTTCCACATCCGTAATAGATAGGGTCATCATTGATGAAAGGAATCCCGTTGTCTGATGGGCACAAGAACGCCGCAAGCTTCGTTCCTTTGGCCACTAGATTCCCGCCCGCAGGCACAGCGACAGGGCTCACACCCGCCCCAGAGTACTTTCCAAAAGTTGCACTAAAATTCAAAGTGCTGTACAGGTTAGCCTGTTCGATATACGGTAGCAACATCACTAGTCCGTTCTGATTCCTCAATGTGGTCGCATTGGCTGGGGTAGTTTGCCCAATCCCATTCATCTCCCCGTAAGGGAATAGCGAGAACGTATCATGGTAATTATGCAACGCAAGCCCCATCTGCTTCAGATTATTCTTGCACTGCGTTCGGCGAGCGGCTTCGCGGGCCTGTTGCACTGCTGGCAACAGCAGGGCGATCAAGATGGCGATGATCGCAATCACCACCAACAATTCGATCAGCGTGAATGCACGACGATGAACTCTCATAACGATCTCCTTTGAACTGAAGAGCAATGGAAAATAACATGCCAGAAAAACGATTCCGCCAAGGGATCACAGAAATTAACGATCGGCAAAACGCAGCACCAAAGGTGCGACGAGACTTGTTCGGCAGTTACACAGCCGCAAATCCGATGCCAATCTTAAAATCCATCCAGAAACCACGAATAATCTGGTTATTGAACAACCAATCGTTGACTTTTGGATTTTCGGAAAGCCCCTGTGCTGTTTTTTGCCGCACCGTTGTTATACATCTTCGCGTCGATCAACCACAGCCTTGGAATGGAACGAATTTCCAGATTTCAGGAAAACTTAACGGTGTCAGGGAAAATTTAACGGTGTCAGCGAACCGGAAACTGTGGCGAGTTCTCACGGTTTTGCCTGAAATGTTTGGAGCCCTTGTTCCAGTACCGTGCCCCACGGGCGAGATCGAAATGGTGTGGACTTAACGTATTTCCTTGTAGCGGAACTCGCCAAGAGATTCGGTTTTCCCTGCAAAAACGGGGCTGCCGAAAGTCTTGGCGACTTCCGCTACGGATTAAGTCCACGCCATTTGGACGAGATCGTCTGGGCGAGTTTCCGCTGCTGATCATGTTCAACTGGATCAATCATGGACACTGATTGAAGGTCAAAAGAAGTGGTATTCGCGTCCATAAAGCGACTGGGGTGTCACTGATTGAGTAACTTGAGTTTCACGGAGTGCCCAAAGCGGCACGCAGCGCCTCGCGGACACGGTAGGCAGCCTCATTTCGAGGATTGATCCGCAGCACGGTTTCGTAATGTCGCATTGCCAGCGGGAATTTCTCCTGTCGCTGATAAACTTCCGCCAGATACAAATGACCGTTTTCGGAGTCGGGCTGCAGCTCAAGCAGCCGCAAAAAGTTTTTCTCGGCAAGGTCGAGCTCCCGCAATTTCAGGTGGGAATAACCCAGCATCTCGTAAGCGCGCGAAGAGTCCGGGTCTATT
>JBDNHX010000075.1:0-2268 GCA_041688565.1 Planctomycetaceae bacterium | reverse complement strand
AGGACCGAGCCGATGAAGCCATGGCTCGGCTGACAAGTAAGTATCCGAATAGTTCGTGGGCCAAGCAGTCGCCCGCCACAACTCCTTAAGATTCGGAATTTTGCACAAATCGGTCCTTTCGCCAAGGGTGACGAACGGACATTAACTCACTACACTCCCCATTCCGCAGGTTCCACCCTTTTCTCAACCGGCGAGTCCGCCCTAATGAGGTCAACTCGGAGATTCATCGAAATGCGCATTGTCTCTGATTTAACGAAGCACGTCAGCTCTCGCAACACTGTACTTGTTTTTGCAATGGCCGCTTTTGCCGCCATTCTTCCAGTCTTTGGCCCGTTAAGCGTCCTTGCGGCTCAGGAAGAAGCAGCGCCCGCGGAACCCGCCGCTCCGGCCGCGGATGCAGCCGCCGCTCCCGCAGGAGCAGACGCCGCACCATCGCCGGCACAGTCTCGAAGTTTTCTGGCTTATATCGCTCGCGCCTGCGGTTGGTTCTGGGGCCCAGCGTTTCTTCTGGTATCTTTCATTCTGGTTGCTCTGATCATCATGAATATGCTGCAGGTTCGGCGCGATGTTCTTTTGCCGTCTTCGTTTGTGGAAGAATTTGAGCAAAAACTAAACACTAAGGATTTTCAGGCAGCGTACGAGTTCGCTCGGGCCGACGAATCGTTTGTGGCTCGAGTCCTGGCGGCTGGAATGGGTCGTCTCAGTCGCGGTTACGAAGAAGCCGTGGAAGGAATGCAGGAAGCCGGGGAAGACGAGAACATGGCTTTGGAGCATCGCCTGAGCTACGTCGCCCTGATCGGCACCATTGCTCCAATGATGGGGCTGATGGGAACTGTGCAGGGGATGATTTCCAGCTTCGACGTGATCGCCACTTCTGCCGTGGCTCCAAAACCATCGCAGCTTGCGGATGGTATTTCCACCGCGCTGGTCACGACCCTGATTGGGCTGATGCTGGCTATTCCAGCGATGATTTTCTACGGCATTTTGAAGAATCGAATTCAACGACTTGTGTTGGAAATCGGCATGGTCAGTGAAGGACTCATGGGCCGTTTTGCTGCCGTTGGTAAGAAAGCCTGATGATCGACTTCCGCTGCCATTTCATTGATGGCTGCAGTTGATTGGCTGATGGCTGTTATCGACACGTTTCCTGGTTTTTCGGCAGGTCCTGAAAATGAAGTTCAAGCCCGCAAATATCGCACCGCCTGATCTCGATATGACGCCGATGATTGATATCGTGTTTCAGCTGATCACATTTTTCATGGTGATCAACAAATTCGATCAGGCAGAAGCGGACGAACGAGTGACTCTTCCCAGAGATCAGCTGGCCGTTCCGCCAGCCGTTCAGCGAAAAAATTCAATGCTGCTGAACTTCGGTTATATCCGAGACCAGACGGGACAGTTGATCAGTCCTGATCCGATGTTCTTCTTCGGTGATGAGCAAGTGCCGCTCGATCAGGTCCGACCTCGCCTTCGTCAGGAATCTCAGTTTTACCAGACCATTGGAACAGACCTCGCCGAGGTTGTGGTGGAGATTCGGGCGGATGCAGAAATCAAGTCGGGAATGGTGCAGGAACTGATTCAGATGTGTCAGGAAGACGGCGTCGGTTTTCAGCGGTTCGCTCTGAAGGCAACTCAGAAGGCCTTGGAGTAGACCTTTCCCCCGATGATTTCGATCGGGGACTTCAAAGACCAGCATTCTATTTTTGGTTGTGTGGAACATGAAGCTTCGGAATCGAGTCAGCCTGGGAAAAATTCAGCTCGACATGACGCCAATGATTGACGTTGTGTTTCAGCTGATGATTTTCTTCATGTGTACTCTGAAGGTAACAGAACCGGAAGGTGACTTTGATATTAGCATGCCGCTGGGAGCTCCTTCAGCTTCTTCCGTGACTGAAGCCGAGCTGCCTCCTTTTAAAGTTCGGCTTGAGGCGGACGGTACCGGCGAACTGAATGCCTTGTACTTCAATGGCTCTAACCTCGGCGGTGGTGAGCAGGCTTTTGCCAAACTCAACTCCGAAGTATTTCGAGCCATCACGGCACTTGCCGCGATCGGCCCCGATCAGCAGGAGAAGCAGGAGGTTGAAATCGATCCGGATTACAACCTCCACTACCGTTATATTATCAATGCGATCGGAGCCTGCTCCGGTCGACTCGGCCGGAACGGGATTCCGGTTCGCTACATCAGCAAAATCAAATTCGCCCCGCGACGCGAACCGTAAATCACTGGCACAAATCACTGGCACAAATCACTGGCACAAATCACTGGCT
>JBDNHX010000489.1:0-38601 GCA_041688565.1 Planctomycetaceae bacterium | reverse complement strand
TCACTAAAGACAAAATCGTGGACCACTGACCCACGACTTTGCTGAGTTCCGTCTTTCCAAACTGTTCATCGGCCAGATAGCTGGCTTCCCATTTGGGGACGATCAGCTGAGAAAACAGAAAGTTGAGCCCGATGACGCACAAAATCGGTGCGAAGGCTGACCATGCCGACGGGAGTTCAGACTTGTCGTTCGCAGCCATTGAAGAAGCCGATTCGTCTGCCGAAACAACGGTGCCAAATCCTTCGCCTGCTTTCTTCGCCTGAGCGACGCGGGAATTCAGCCACAGCATTCCCAGTACAAACATGACCGCTCCACCGATACATCCCAGACCGGGGGCCGCAAATGCGGTCGTGCGAAAGAACTGCATCGGAATCTGATTCTGAATCTGCATCGTGCCCGGCAGCGCCGTCATCGTAAATGTGAACGAGCCCAGGGCGATGGTGGCCGGAATCAGGCGACGAGGAATATCAGCATCACGAAAAAGAGATCGCGACAGAGGAAAGACCGCAAAGACCACAACAAACAGCGATACGCCACCATAGGTCAGAATGGCACAGCTCAGCACAATGGCCAGAACTGTCCGCTGAACTCCGACCGCACGCACAATGACATCCGCGATCTTCGCCGCGCTGCCGGAGTCTTCCATCAGTTTGCCAAAAAGTGCGCCAAGGAGAAACAGCGGGAAATAGTCCTTCACAAACTGACCGACGCTGCCCATAAAAATCTGAGTGTAACTGGCCAGTACCGGCAGATTCCCGTCCAGCACAACGGCCAGCATTGCACAGACCGGGGCCAGGATGAGCACACTGACATCGCGATAAGCCAGATAAATCAAAAGCAGCAGCGACAGCACGATTCCAGCAACGCCCAGCATGTAGCAACCTTAAAAAACATAACGCAGACATCGATTGAACGAGCGTGAGCCGTTTAGGAATCATTCCGAGCCAACAGCCGTGTCGCAGCGTTCTATTTCCTACGGCCCTTCTTCCCCTTCTTCGGCTTCCCTTTGCCGTTCCCGCCCTTGCTGGATTTGCCCTTCTTGGGTGGCCGTCCTTTTTCGGAACTGCGACCAGGCTCTGGAAACGAACGCGAATTGCCGCGGCCCGTGAACTGTTCCCCTGACGGTCGACTCGGGCCTTCCGATCTTCGTCGCGGCGGGTTACCGGTACCAGCGACAGGCCGCAGATCCAGCATCCGTCGATCGATATCGACTGCCGCCACGACAACTCGCAGTGGATCACCCAGCCGGAACTCACGCTTCGCACGACTTCCGATCAGTCGCCGAGTTGCCTGATCGAAGACGTAGAAATCATCCGCCAGCGCACTCAGGTGAATCATCCCTTCGGCCGGGATCTCGACTCCCTGACAGAACATCCCGAAGCTTTCAACTCCCGTGATGATCGAATCCATTTCCTGACCGATGCGTTCTGACATGTATCGCAGCATCTTGATACGAATCAGCTCACGCTCCGCCTTTTCCGCTCGCCGTTCGGTGATGGAACAATGTTTGCCCAGTTCCATCAGTTCTTCGATGGGCTGAGCCGTGGCGGATTTCTTTGCGGCCAGCTGACCAATCAGACGGTGAACTGTCAGGTCCGGATAGCGGCGAATCGGACTTGTGAAGTGACAATAATCTTCTTCAGCCAGAGCATAATGTCCCTGATCATCCGGCGAATATTCCGCCTGCTTCATACTGCGCAGCAATGCAAAATTCACCGCTCGCGATTCCGGCTTTCCTTCAACCGACTTGATGATTTCCTGCAGCTCGGCACGACTTTGCGACTTTCGCACCGTGATGCCCAGCCCCTGGCAGAACTGTTCAAAGTTCCGCATCTTCAGTTCGTCTGGATCGCCGTGAACTCGACGCAGAAACGGCAGATGTTTGCTCTCCAAAAGTCTGGCGACCGCAATGTTGGCGGCCAGCATGAACTCTTCAATGATCTCATGGCTTTCATCGTGATGCCGTTCATGAGCGCCGATGACAGTTCCGTCCTTATCGAAATCGATTTCGACTTCCGGAATTCCCATGGTCAGCGCGCCGTTGGCAAATCGACGGCGTCTGAGCATCATTGCCAGTTCAAACATATTGTCCAGAAGCTGCCGGATCGGTGCCGTTACGCCCGGCACCTGCTCTCGCGGGTTCTGAATGATGGGCATCACGTCTTCATACGCGAAACGACGCACAACTTTGATGGCCGAGTTTGCGACATCGTAGCCGACCACACTGCCGGTTGCATCGAATTCAATGAAAGCAGATTTCGTGTAACGCACCTGTCCCTGCTGAAGGCTGGCAAGACCGTTGCTGATCAGTTCGGGAAGCATCGGGATGACATGACGTGGCAGATAGACACTGGTGCCGCGTTTACGAGCTTCCAGATCGAGCAAACTTCCGGCCTGCACAAAGTGTGCGACATCCGCAATGTGGACTCCCAGATGCCAGTGACCATCGTCCGACTTTGTCAGCGAGATAGCGTCATCAAAGTCGCGAGCTGTGGCCGGGTCGATTGTGATAATGGTTTCGGCAGTGAGGTCCATACGTCCGGCAAGGTTGTCTTCCTTGAAGGCTTCAGCCTGCCGACGAGCATCTTCAAGGACGGATTCCGGAAACTCATTCGGTACCCCGAGACTGTGGACCACCGTCATCGTATCGACGCCAGGATCGCCGCGTTTTCCGAGAACTTCAGTGAGCACCGCTTCCCCATGACGACTGGCCGTGGGAAATCGCAACATCTCAATGACAACTTTGTCGTCGGATGCGGCTCCTTTGGCACCGGGATCACCCACGTGGATCGGCGATGGGAATGCCGTTCCATCGATCTGCACAAAACCCTGGCCACCGGATTCCAGATAGGTACCGACAAAGACACTCGTGGCCCGTTCAATCACCTTTTCAATCGTGCCGCAGCGCTGTCCGCTTGTGCGACGTTTTGCGGTGAGTCGCACAAGAACGTCGTCGCCGGTCTGAGCGTCTCGCACATCTCGGGCGGCGATGTAAATGTCGGCTTCACGTTCGTTGGGATCTTTTTTTGAGGGGATCACGAAGGCCGCACCGCTGCTGATCTTTCGCAGGACCCCAGCAATCAGCCCCGCATCACCTCTCGCACGCAGCCGACCCTTTTTGTCCTGACGAATGCGACCGCTTTCAATAAGCGTCGCAAGTGCATCTTTAAAATCATGGAACTGCGGTTTCGTGATCTGCATCGATTTCGCCAGAATCGACGTGGTCATCGGTGCGTAGTCAATCGCGTTGACGATTGAAAGAATCCGAGCTTCAAAAGACGTGTTGCGCGAATCGCTCATAATGTACCTCGGTTTCCGTAGGCTGATCTGTCCTCAGATCAGTCTTGTGTGAAGCGTTACGCTTCCTTCCAGACTTTTTCACGCGGCGATCCTTCGCGACGAGGCTCTAAATTACAAGCTCGAAGCGCCAGCGAGTGGGCTGCAGCAAACATGGTCCACTCGCTGGCGCTTCGAGCTTGTATGGTGTGTTTCTTCTCTTGCTGAAAACCCACCCACATGAGTCTCAGCCTTCCTGTGAGCCCCAACCCGACCTGAGACAGGTCGGGCGACGTTACGTCTACTTTCGCGGCATCATGAAGCCGAACAAGTCTCGAACTTGTTCAACCGTCAGCGAATCCAGCATTCCATCAGGCATCAGCGACTTGCCAGTGTTGCGAGATTCCTCAACATCACCTTTTGACACAGACAATTGCTCCTTGTCTGTCTGGATCACAAGCGTCTCATCCGTTTCGGACACAACCACGCCCGTGATGACGCGGCCGTCATTCAGAGCAATCACAGACGTCGTGAACTGCTTAGGCACGATGGAACTGGGGTCCACAATGTTCATCAGCAGGTACTCAAGATTGCTGCGATTCGCACCGGTCAGATCCGGTGCGATGGCTTTGCCTTCACCGTACAGCTTATGACAGTTTGCACACGACTTCTTGAAGAGCGCGGCTCCATTCTCCAAATCCGCTTTTGCAAGCGTTTCAAGAGTCAGTTCTTTCTGCCACTTTTCGATGGCAGCGATGCGGGCTTCCGGCGTCTCCTGGATCACGCCCCACTTTGATTCCAGCACCATCCTGATATGCTCGTTGCCGAAGGCTGCCATTTGGCGAACCTGAGCCGCGGTTAGTTCTCGCGCGTCGATCCGACCTTCTTCGATCGCGAGAATCAGGTCGTTTGCATAGATCTCCCGGCTGGCCATCGTGTCGATCGCGAGACCCCGATTTCCATCCTTGAAACCAGCCATTCGCGGGAGCAGCTGATTGGCTGTATCCGGATGATCAAAGCTGGCCAGTGATCGAATCACCGTATGATAGACGGCACGATCGCCTAGCAAGTTGAAGAACATCGGCAGAGATTCCGTATCCTTTGCCTGAGCCAGTGCCAGAATCGCCTGATCACGAGAAACTGGATCCATGCCGGCATCACCGGCAAGCTTTCGCAGGTCTGCAATGGCCGCTCCATCGCCAAACATCACCGCGAGTGAATCGGCCGCCAGAATCACATCCTTATTCTTTGAACTACGGAGCTGTTTTTCAATTTCCGACCAGTGTTCTGGCGGATCGACTTTCGCACGCCCGGCAAGGCCTGACTTGAATGATGTCAGCAACAAGGCCGCTGAGCCTTCGGCGTTCTGATTTTTGCTGGCTGCTTTTTCACTGATAAATTGCAGCGTCGCTTCAACAACTTCCGGATGATTCGAAATCTCATGAGCCAGTCGACGAACAGCAAACTGCTGAAGCTTAGGATTTGATTCGAGCAGCTGCAGAGCCCCCTGATTCCCAACCACCGGTTCAATTCCGTACCAGGTCATCAGAGTCAGCTGATTTTCCGCCGCAATGGTTTTCCCATTTTCGTCACAACTGAGTGTCGCGGCAGTCAGAGCCCAGCGATCAGCGGCATCCAGCTTTTGCAGAACCGAGACCAGGGACAGCAGTATGTTTGCCGGCTGCGGTTTCTTTGCGAGTTCCTGCACCGCGGCAAAATGAGCCTTCAGTCGTCCCTTGTCACCGGCGACCAGCTGAATGGCCTGAGCAACCACAAGCGGATCGGCTGACTTGAGTGCGCCAGCCAGCTGAGCCGCATTGTTACCGCCAAACGCTTCCGTATAGAGCAACTGGCTGACGGTTTCATAACTGGTCATCGGCGCCAGAGCCCGCATCGAAAGGTCACCACTGGCAATCAATTCCTGACGAATCCGCCGAGAGTGCCGTCCGAACCAGTCACCTTTGTTGATCCAGTCATTGTTCAGGAATGCGAGCTTGTTGGAACCTTTCAGAGCGGCCGACTGTTCCGAAGTCAGCTTTGGGGTCCCATAGGCAATCCGATAGATTCGTCCGCTTGTGCGGTGTACACCGTCATGGTCATGGCATTCGCCGTTGTCCGACCAGTCGGAGACATAGACAGCTCCTTCCGGTCCCATTTTGATATCAATCCCGCGGAACCAGGGATTTTTCACGATCATAAAATCCGGCTCGCGTTTGCCCACGTAGCCGCTGCCTTGCAAATCAAGTCGATTGATATTCATGCGGCGCCCGTGCGTGTTGCACATGAAGATCTTACCACGGTATTCCTGCGGGAAGTTCTCGCCCTGATAAATCAGACCGCCAACGTGAGAATGCCCGCCACCCAGATCGTTGGCGACTCCGTCACGGCTCTCATTCCATTTGGTTTTTGTGTCCCAGTGATAATGATCGGCGGTCATGTCCATCAGTTCGTAGGCATGCGGATTGAAATCCTGGCCATACATCCGCTGATAATGAGCACCTGGAATAACGTGCCAGAGATGTCCCTGCACGTTGTTGGTCATAAAGAACTGACCGGCTTCGTTGTAGTCCAGGCCCCACGGATTTGTTGTGCCGTTGCAGACCACTTCGATCAGATGCTTTGTCGGATGAAAACGCCAGACGCCGCAGTTCATGAACGGCCGCTCTTCGCGAGGTGTACCGGGCACGCCGGGATAAGAGGTATCGACAATACCGTGTCGACCATAGAGCCAACCGTCCGGGCCCCAGATCAGGCCGCTCACGAAGTTGTGACCGCAGTCCTTGCTCCAGCCGTCCAGCATTACGACTGGTTCGCCGTCCGGAATGTCGTCTCCGTTTTTGTCGGCGATAAAGGACAGCGTTCCATCATGCAGAATCCACAAACCACCGAAGCCCCAGGTCAGGCTGGTCAGCATGAAGCCCTTGTCCCAGAAGACTTTTCGTGAGTCGTGCTTTCCGTCACCGTCGGTATCTTCCAGAATCACGACTCGGTCTCGAAGCTTTGTTTCATACGGACCACCACTGTAGCTGTAGCATTCCGCAACCCACAAACGGCCTTTGTCGTCGAAGTCCATGCAGATCGGCTGCTGCACATCGGGTTCGCCGGCAAACAACGTGACATTGAATCCCGGCGGGACGTCTATCAACTTGACCATTTCGTCGGGAGCTGGTGGATGTGAGTCCGGCGGGTCGGTGTTGAAGGCTTTCGGGAAATCGTCGGCCGCAGCGGTGAGTGCCGGCTGCGTCAACAAGACGATCGCCGTCAGCAGGCAAGCTGCGAACTTGCCAGACAGGCGAATGACAGACGATGAAAACACACGGGCGACGGACATCTGCACGTTGTCCTTTTAAGGTGGGCAAAGGGTGGCAGGAATTCCTGTTCGGGACACAATTGCCCGCAGTCTGACTTCGCCGCAGCCATTTGGCAACGCGACGAGGCCGGGGACTGGCGAGGATGCGAAAACCGGCTCCTGGTGGAGGCGAGATCGTTCACTGCGTTCCGCTGCGATTTGCTTCGCTCAGCATGAAACTGTAGAACCCATTCGTCACCGCGTGCAGTAGATCTTCGTCACAAGGCCCGGCCTGCGCCACTCTGGAAAAATCGTTCAACGCATTGCTCCGGACGCAGCCTTCCCCATGGTCACGGTCTGCAAATGCGTCGTCGTAACATGACAAAGAAAGACTCTGATGATTGCTCATGATGCCCTGAAAAACGACATGTTGGAATTCGTCAAAGCCCGACTGCCGTTTTTCCAGGCTCATTTCTTTCGCGACCCGCTCACCGCCCAGCCTCACGAACCCGACGTGTCCGCACTGCTGCGAGTCTGTGACGTACACAACGTGCCGCTGGCGACCAACAAAGCTACAGCGGATGCCGTTGTAAGATGGATGGCGGACAACGGCCTGTAAACCGGAGACCACGGCATTTGCTCCCAATGGCTGACTGAACCGTTTAACCCGACTCGAAGAGGAGGCTCCACCGGGAACCGCCGCATCACGCTCAAAACTCCGTGCCCTCTGCGCCAATTGAATCCTCATCGCTCGACCCGCGACGCTTAATCTGCCTTGGCACAGCCTTACCCACGGCAACGCTGATATGAGGATTCTCGGGCAGCAGAAAACGCCACGGGATATCATAAGCCTTGCTCAGACCAACTCGAGTATCCGCCACAATACTGTCCGCATCAAACTCTGGAGATCGAGGCAGAACATGGCGATCGGGCGTCAGCAGCGAGGTGCCATGATCGGCGATCGACAGGGCAAGAGCCTGTCCCAGTTTTCCTGGTCCGGAGCAGAGCGATGTCTCTTTGGTCTGCTTCCGACGAACGGACATCGCTTCGATTCCCAGCATGGGCTGAATCGCCCGGATGAGCACAATCCCGTCGGCCGCCAGCACGTTCAGCAGCCAGTGCAGACCGTAGTTGATATAGACGTAGACGGTTCCGGGCGGATTCAATTCAAAGAAGGCACGAGCCGAAGATCTGGAGGCTGTGTGACACGCAGGATCATCGATCGCTCCGTACGCTTCCGTCTCCACAATCATTCCGCCGACCTGATCCCAGACCAGAGACCGGCCCACGAGATCCTGTGCGACAGTCACATGATGCCGGTTAAAAAACTCCTGCGTCGCCGCCTTCACGCCTCTCCGTCGCATTGAAGCCTCCATGTAATTCAATGTCCGGTTTCAATTTCAGCCTACAGAAAAATTGTACGCCCTGATGCACCGAGGATTGAGCGGAAATTTTTTAACAGCAATACAGTTCAAAAAAGTACCAGGCACACTCCGTGTGCCGTCCGCTGACACGTGCGACAAAAGTAGCCATCACTCTCTGAGTGATGAATTGCCGCTTTGAAACGCCTGTGTTTTCCAGCTCCGTCACTCGGAAATTGCGGCGTGCGCATGACCTTAATGGAAAGTCACAGATTTCAGGAAAGACTCGACGTCTGCATCATTGAGCGGCGTCTGGCCGGCACTGACGATCACCGCGAGATAAAGTCGCCGGTTATGCAAATAGGTGACGCTCACGCTGGTGACTTTGCCATTCTTCGACATCGTCGTACGCAGACAACGATTTCCATTGATCGTCTCCAGCGACCGCGTGCTTTCCATCTCAGCTGTTGCAAACGGATTCGGTGACTCCGCATTCCGTTCCAGGAAATCGTCCGTCATTTCCGCCGGACTCTTGTCACTCAGCGCAAATCCGGTTTCATTGACCACAGCCTTGTGAGTCATAACACCGTTGGGCAACATCTCCGATTTCACAGGCCCAGGGAACAACGCACTGGCCGAACCATCCGGCAGAGTGAACTTCACCCAACTGGAACCTGCCGGGGTAGAAGTCCCATCGGCCAGTTGACTTGCGGTGCCTGGTAAAAACCTCAGCAGGCCCACAATCAGCCCGACAAGCACGACCACCCCCGCACCAACTCCAACCCAGATCCACAGGGAGCTGCCACCACCAGACTTCTTTCGGCCGTCGTTTGTTTTCCTGTCTGCTTTCGCGCGCCCACCCATGGCCGGAGGCATCGGCGTTTCGTCCCACTCCTCCTCAGTCTCCATCAGAGGCACTGAAATCGAAGCCTGACATTCCTTGCAGCGAATCTTTGTCCCGGCCCGCTCCTCACGGACGCGGTACTCCTTGCCGCACTTGCGGCAGCTGACCTCAATCGCCATCGTTGCATGCTCCAAATCAAGGTGCTGGTGTCACTGGACGGCAAACCCGAATGCCAGAACCCGGGCGGAAAGAAGAACCGGCTTACGAGCGTTCCGTCATTCTGACTACAACTGCTCGATTTTGCGAACGATCAACCGTGTCTCTTTGGCCTTTTGATCGAACAGCCAGGCCCTGAGCACCCAGCTCCGGCAGGTCCAAATAAATCCGCTGACCCAGCAGAAGCTGCTGCAGCTTGTAGTCGGTCGTGTCTTTCGCTGCGGTGACGTGAACGGGCGATTGATACAGTGACTGAGGATCCTCGCTTGTGCCGAGCAGAACAACGATTTCCGTCAGAAACCACTCCAATGGTCGGAGCAGCTGCACATTCAGCGTACCGCCGTTCTCCTTCGTCATCGTCAGCGACAGCGACACCAGCCGCCAATCTTAAGGTGTCACATCCGAATCAGGCAGCGTCTCCCGGAGTTCCGGATTGCTGGCCAGCACTCGCATACCGGGCGTGATGTCTTCAATCGGGCGAGTGATCAGCTTTGGCGAAGAAACCGGCAGACTCGTCAGCATCGCATCGGCAGCGAACTTTACAGAACCGTTACCCTGCTCAATTGATCTGGACTGAGAGACGACAGTGGTGGGATTGCGAACGGTGGATGTTGTGAGTTCCTGCGGCTTTGCCATCCACAGGCAGGCGGCCGCAACAACGACGGGAAGGATCAGCATACAGCTACGCTGAAGGCGTTCTTGAGTGAGATTAAGACTTGAAGAGTTTGAGTTCATATCAGAATTCTCCGGAATGAATGGATCTTTGAAAAGTGAGTCGGACATTGAAGACTGGAGTTTTTGCGGACGCAGCAGAAGCAACGTCGTTACAAGAACCCGATTATTTAACTGGCAGTCATCAACATCGCTGCTGGTTCGTCTGCATTCGACCACCAGGTCAGCAGAGCCGACTCATCCAGCGAAGCAGATTGCGGAACGGCCGACGCTATGGCGAATTGTCCCGTATGTCCTTGCTGGCGTCGTTTCCGCTGCAGTGCAACCTGCTGTGCTGCCAGAACAGCTCCCGCAGCAGCGAGCCACAGTCCATTCCAGCCCGCTGATGCCTCCTCCGTCGTTTCGAATTCAGCCACCGGTACAGCAGCAAGCAGATCGACTTCAGATGCAAAACCGACCGCCACGGGAGTCCCTGCTACAAAGCACATCCGATTCATCAAGCCACCAATTTTTCCAGCCACAGGTGCCAGAGCGAGGTAGTCAAAGACGGTCAGGCTTGCCCCAACTTCGGTCCACGCTTTAGCCGCCACGTGGCCTACGCCAATAGTACACATGTGGCACTCTGCGTCTGGCCAGCGAGAGGCAGAGGTGGGTTCTCAGGATGAAAACAAACCAACTGGGCGGGATGGCAGTGCAGCAGCCGATTGCAATCGGCTCGCTGGCGGAGTCAAATCTGCATCTGTGATTTTTCCTGACCAATCGTCTCCCCATGAGGCACGAAACGATGCGAACATTTTTCCTGTCGGCCCTTGCAGCCGTGGCTGTTGTTTGTGCTCCCCTGCGAGCCAATGAAGACGCCTTCCAGATTTTCTTTATCGATGTGGAAGGCGGCGCGGCGACCCTGATTGTGACTCCCATGGGCGAATCCGTCCTGATCGACTCCGGCTATCCGGACAATCACGGTCGCGATCTGGACCGCATCATTCACGTTGCAAAAGACATCGCCGGCCTGAAGCGAATTGATCATGCCATTGTGTCTCACTGGCATCTGGATCATTTTGGAAATCATGCGGCTCTGGCAGCAAAGTTCGGAATCGGGACGTTCTGGGATCGAGGCATTCCCGACGAACTGGCAGAAGACCCCAACTATCCGGAACGCATCGCCGCCTATCGCGCCGCCTCGCAGAACGTCTCAAAGCCGCTCAAGGCCGGAGATTCTCTGCCCCTGAAATCGGGCTCAACGCCGCTGACGGTGCGAGTTCTGACATCAGGTCGCGATGTGGTGACAGAAGAAGGTGATGCCAATCCGTTTGTCGATCGCCATGAGCCACAGCCAGAAGACCCGAGCGACAATTCGGCCAGCCTGAGCCTTCTCTTCAGCTTCGGCGATTTTCGCTTTCTGACCTGCGGTGACCTGACCTGGAATACCGAGGCCAAACTTGTGACGCCTCGGAACCCGGCCGGTAAAGTCGACCTGTTTATGGTGACTCATCATGGCCTTCCGGTGAGCAACAATCCGGCGTTGGTACTGGCGATTGATCCTGTCGTGGCCGTCATGTGTAACGGTCCAAAAAAAGGCGGGGCCGAGCAAACGATGAAGACACTGCGAGAAGTCAATTCGCTGCAGGACTGGTTTCAGCTTCATCTGAACGTTGACCTCGACCCAGCACTTCAGGCCCCAGCTGGATTCATTGCAAACGCCGCATCGACGGCGGATTGCAAAGGCGAATGGGTGAAGGCAACCGTTGCGGCGGATGGAAAAACTTACGCCGTGCAGATTGGTGCGGACGGGGACAAGCATCAGTACAAAACTCGAAGTCGTTAACGCCTGCGATCCGGTTTGCGTCGGCTTCTGGAGGAATTGCCGCGTCCAGGCGAAGAACTTCCGGAGCCGGTGGGCTGAATTTCTTGCTCCAGCTTATCGAGGGCCTGCAGGCGACGATCCGCATTGAATGTCGGCAGCGGGAGTGATTCTGCAAGCTTCATTGCATCGTCTGCCACCAGATCGGTGCGTGCTGTTCCATCGCCTCGAAAAATCGGCAGCCCCTGACGGCGGGCAATAATTTCTCGACGCGTGATTCCTTTTACAGCATTTGGCCACGGCATCAGGCGTTCGGAAAAGTCAAAGAACAGCGACACAACACTGAGCATATACTTCCAGTACCCGGGGTGATCTGTTTGCAACACCAGCCGACCGCCGGGTGTCAGCGCACGATGCACAAGCAAGAGGAACTCCGGTGTGATCAGTCGCAGCGACGCTTGATCCTGGCGATAGTACGGTTGGGGATGATAGCAGTGGATCTCCGCCACACTTCCTGGCGCCGCATGGTTCAATAACAGTTCCCTTCCGCCGATCACAGCCCAGCGAGTATTCCCGAGCCCACGTTGATTTCCACGCCGTGTGGCGTATCGAATCACGACCGGCAAAATATCGACGCCCAGATGATCAACTTCCGGACGAGCGACTGCGCTGGTGAGCATCGACCGGCCGTTACCACAGCCAACATCGATCACAACGGGAGCATTGCGTCCAAACAACTGCGGCCAGTCCAGCAGCCCTTCAGGCACTTTCTTCAGGGCCGTCTTTGCCCACTGCTCAGTCGGCAGGATCAGTCCCGGAATGGGGACCCCGAACTCTTTTTCAACAGGCGATGATGCGGATGGACGGTCTGTCATTTCAATCATTTCTACCAAAGGCCCTTGCCTGCATGAAAGTGTTACATCACGCGTCGTGCATCCGTTTGCATGGCCCATACCTTTTTGGAATGAAATAAAACCGGCCACTTTTTATCCCAGTTCCATACGCATTAACGACGAGAATCCCAGTCATCTTCAAACTCGTCTCGTCGTCCTGCATCAGCCAACGAGCGCCACACCACATGAGATGCCGGTACCTTTCTGACTTCGCCACCATCATCCACTCGTCGAATTCTGGCCCCCAGTGCGTTCAGCTTTTCTTCAAACGCGCGATACCCGCGACTCAAATGATACACGCGACGAATTCCTGAAGTTCCCTTCGCCGCCAACGCCGCCAGCACAAGAGCCGCACTGGCTCGCAGATCCGACGCCATCACAAGCGCTGCCGACAACTGCGGCACGCCCCGGACAATTGCCGTGTTACCCAGCACCGTAATATCAGCGCCCATGCGAACAAGCTCAGCCGCATGCATGAACCGTTCAGGAAACACATGGTCTGTGATGCAGCTCTGCCCCGGAACCAGCGTTAACAACGCCATCAGCTGAGCCTGCGTGTCCGTCGGCAATCCCGGATAGGGCTGCGTATGAAATTCCACCGGCCGATAGGTTCCACCGCCAACAACTCGCAAACTATTGTCAGTAATTTCCAGCTGCACACCAATCCGGCTGAGTATTGCGAGCACCGCTTCCATATGTTTCGTGGGCGCATTTTCAATGACAATATCCCCGCCAGTGATCGCAGCTGCCGTGGCCAGCGTCGCGGCCTCGATCCGATCGGCAATCACACAGTGAGGCATCGCACTCAATCCATCGACGCCCGTGACTTCAATCGTGGATGTTCCCAGTCCGTCAATTTGCGCTCCACACCGGGATAGAAATGTGCCCAGATCTTCAACCTCTGGTTCTCGCGCAGCATTTCGAATTACCGTCTTCCCAATGGCACGTGTTGCAGCCACAAGAACATTGCATGTGCCTGTCACCGTGGGTCCATTCAGTCCCATCAGGTCAATCTCAGCTCCGAGCAAATGATCGGCTTCCGCAACAACATAACCGCCGTCCAGGCGAATGTCGGCTCCAAGCGCTGCCAGTCCGCGCAGGTGCACATCAATCGGCCGGTGTCCAATATTGCAGCCACCTGGCAGCGAGACGGTCGCTTTCCCAAATCGAGCCAGCAAAGGTCCCAAAACACAAACGCTGGCTCGCATCTGTCGCACCATTTCATAGGGCGCCAGCGTTGTGTGGACGAGACCTGTATCCACTGTAAGAGCCCCATCCGCCTGCCACTCAATCAACGCTCCCATCAGCTGCAGCAGCCGATTCATTGTGGACACGTCCTGCAGTTGTGGAACCTGCTGCAGGTGAACCATTCCTTCAATGGCCAGCGTGGCGGCGAGGATTGGCAGTGACGCATTTTTACTGCCCTCGACACGAACCGATCCGCGGAGCGTATGGCCTCCTTCGATGCAGAACATGTCCATAGTGGATTCCTTCCGTCGCCCGATCGATTAACGTTACTTTGAATCATCAATGCGTGTGAAGATGTCTCTGCTTCACATCCGTCTACGCTGGGCCCAAAGTTGCTTCGACCACGCGATCATTACCACTCAAATCGCGGCGGACCGATACTGTCTCGAATCCCGCGGCCTGCAGCATTGAGACCACCATTCCACACTGCGCCGGGTCCAGTTCAAGAGCAACAAACGCGCCAGGTTTCAGAATCGCGGCCGCCTGAGCGACAATCTTTCGAACCACATCCAGCCCATCGGCTCCAGCGAACAGAGCTTCACGTGGTTCATGCACCGCGACTTCCGGTTCCAGTCCGGCACTTTCGTCGTCACGAATGTAGGGCGGATTACTGACCAGTCCGTCAAACTGCCGACCGTGATCCTTCAGTGGCTGCAAAGTATCGCCGGCCAAAAGCGTCACTTTTCCAGCGAGCCCGTGCTTCTCGACATTTCGTGATGCAATCTCCATCGCAGCACTGGAGATATCTGTCGCAATAACGGAACACAAAGGACGCTGCTTCGCAATCGTGATCGAAATGCAGCCGGAACCAAATCCGACTTCCAGAATCTCCCGAGGCGACTCTTTGGGAATCCGCTCAAGACAAATATCCACCAAAGTCTCTGTCTCAGGGCGCGGGATCAGGACGCCCGCTGCCACATCAAAACTTCGACCGTAAAATTCACGAGTCCCCACAATATAAGCCAGAGGCTCGCGCTTTGCCCGACGCTGCACAAGTTCCCGCATCACGGTTCGTTCGTTGTCCGTGAGCAGCTCATTAAAATCCGTGTAGAGCCGAATCCGAGGACACTTGCGGGCGTGAGCCAAGAGCAACTCGGCTTCCAGTCGCGGAGATTCCACTCCCTTCTGTTTCAAAAAGGACGCTGTCCATTCCAGAATCCGCTGCACGGTCCAGCCTTCGGAGGCGGATGCGGGTTGATTGGCAGGGGCATTCATCGCAGGTGTGATCTCAGGTAGGAACCTTGAACGTGCCGTCAGGCGTGGCCTTCGGAATGGTAACATGTCCGGCGCTCCGTTCGAAGGGCGTCTCAGATCTCACCATCGTGAATTCGGCGTTACCACACCTGACGCTGCGTTGGAAATGCCACGCTGAGAACGAGAACACGGGGTCTCCCGTAACACGCTCTGGCAAGTATCAGGACCCGGTGCATCGCTTCGCCAGCAGAATCACGCGTTGCACACGGCCAGTTTTTCGGGTCTTCGGCGAGCTCAACAACGCAGGCGACCCCGGACCAGGTCCGCCTGTTGTCGGTTCAGTTACAATTTCTCGACGGGGCAGGGAGGTTGAGCCCATTTTTATATCGCTGCGTCAGCCGCTTTAAGCCGCTCGTCGCGGTCAAAGGCCAGCAGTGCGGTGATCAGATCACTCATGTCGCCCATCATAATCCGGTCCAGCTTATAGATGGTCAGATTGCATCGATGGTCGGTCATGCGATTCTGCGGAAAGTTGTAGGTCCGAATTCGCTCGCTGCGGTCTCCTGATCCTACCAGCGTCCTGCGAACTTCTGCTCGCTCATTCTGCAGCTTCATCGTCTGGGCTTCCAGAATTCGACTTCGCAGGACTCGCATGGCCTTGGCACGATTCTTGTGCTGACTCTTTTCGTCCTGACACTTCACGACAATTCCAGTCGGCAGGTGAGTCAGCCGGACGGCACTTTCCGTCTTATTTACTTTCTGCCCCCCGGGACCGCCGGCTCGCATGGTGTCTACCTGCAAATCTTCGGGACGAATGTTGATTTCCACTTCATCCGCTTCCGGAAGTACAGCCACAGTGGCTGCGCTGGTATGCACGCGGCCCTGAGTTTCCGTCTCGGGAACTCGCTGCACTCGGTGCCCGCCGCTTTCAAACTGCAGTGCGTGAAAGGCGCCGTCGCCTGTAATGGAAAACACAACTTCCTTCAGTCCGCCCAATTCGGTCGGGCTGAATTCCAGCACTTCCGTTTTCCAGTTCTTAAGCAAGCAGTAGGCCATGTACATATCAAACAGGTCCTTGGCAAACAGAGCGGCTTCATCACCGCCGGTGCCAGCTCGGACTTCCATGATACATGCTCCGCGAGTGATCGAATCGCCCGCCGTTGCCATGTCTTCCAGCTCAACCGCCAGCTCTTCACGCTGTGCAATCAATTGGTTCAGCTCGGCCTTCGCGTACTCACGTGATTCGCGGTCGGTTTCTTCATCGACCATCATCTTCGCTGTTTCAATATCGCCTTCCAGCCCATGAAATTTCCGCACAGCAGCGGCGATGCGGGTCAGCGTCCCCATTTCCTTTTGAATCTCCAGCATCCGTGAAACGTTCGTCAGAACGTCAGGATCCTGCATCTGCTTTTCTAATTCCTCGTAACGTGCCAGCTGGCGTTCCAGAACAGGAAACATGGGATCTGCCTGCGGTATAAATGAAGAAAGCACCAGCCAAAAGACAATGAACTTCAGCGGAAGTCCAAAAAGAAAGGACGTGCGCAGATGAATGCGCACGCCCTTGTCTGATTGTCAAATTGTGGTCGCTACTGAGCGGCTTCTTCTTTCTTGCCCCAACCGTACTTCTTTGTGAACTTCTCGACTCGACCTGCGGAGTCGACGAATTTCATCTTGCCAGTATAGAAAGGATGAGAAGCAGAGCTGATTTCCACCTTTACCAGTGGGTATTCAGTGCCATCGTCCCACTTGGTCGTTTCTTTGGACCGCATGGTTGAGTTCATCAGGAATCGCGTTCCTGTCGACGTATCCATGAACACCACAGGGCGGTAGACCGGGTGAATATCTTTTTTCATCTCTATGAACCTTCAGGGGTTTCGGCCAGCGGATGACAAGTACATCAGCTTTAGGACCGAACCAAAATGCCGCCAAAAAAGTAACGGCGTGACAGAATCCGACCTCTGGCCGGGAAACGAAGTCGCGGAGTGTAAGTCCGCACGGTCCAATCGGCAAGGAAAAACCCGTCCCTTGATGTTTTGCACCGCAGAGTTCCCGTTTTCGACGTCACGGCGGCCCGAAAACCGCCCCGCACACAGAGATTGAAGCCACCCAGCCCAGCCAAATCTCGAATCTGTCCCGGCCCGGGGGCGGCACTCATTTCCGAATCAGGACTTTCGAACCGGTGCTCAACAGGCTGAAGACTTCCGTGATATCGTCGTCCCCAAGGTGAATGCAGCCTCGTGAGGCCGCTTTTCCGATCGTCTCGGGATCGTTCGTGCCGTGGATTCCAATGTGGTTGCCCAGACCCAGCCAGTATTCACCCAGCGGGTTTTCCGGATCATCCGGCTCCACGATGCCACCGTCCGGATCGTACCACGTTGGATTTTCCAGCTTATCCTGAACCACGAATTCACCGAGCGGTGTCTTGTGATCTGCTCCGGTTCCGATGCGATAATGATTGATATACCAGCCGTGAGCATGAACCGTCAGAGTAAAATCAGCCAGATCCACAACAGCCCCAAAAGGGCCTCGCACAACTTTAAGCTCCTGGCCGGCCTGCAATTTTTCCGGCAGCACGCGGTTCAGCATCGCAAGATATTCCCACGGAACATCGTATTGCTTCGCGATTCCCTCAAGCGTTTCACCGTACTCCACGAAATGAGGCGGACCAAACTGACGGTCGGATGTTGTAAAGATAATTGCGGCTGTCTGATCGATCTGACACTGAATCAGCGTTCGCAACTCCGGATGCTTCCAGTAGATCTTTGACAGCTCCGCATGAGCATCAAGAATCTGATCCTCCTGCAGCCATTCTTCCACCGTCCTGAGCCGGGCTGCGACTTCCGCCGCAATTACTCGGCCAGCACGCGGCTGACTGTGATCCGCAGGCGAGGCCTTACCCGGAGCTTCAAAGGACGTCGTCGAGATCCCGGACTTCCGGGCCAATCCACGCTCACTCATTCGTGCCCCGGAATCCCGCCCCTCAGAAGTTTCCTCTGACTCAGCTGGCTCAGCTGGCTCAGCCAACGCATCTTGTTCGCTTGCATCAGCGGTGGCATATCCCATGGGATCGGCGGAAGCAAATGGAGAAATCTCCGACTCGTCGATTGCCGATTCATGCACGTCGAGAGACCAGTCGCCTTCCACAGGAGGCCCGCCCGCGTTGACCTTCCTTGACTGCTGAGTTTGCAATTTCGACGCAGCCACTGTTCCCGTCGCCGCTGAACGAACTCGGGGAATCAGGTCAAAACTCCAGACGAAGAAGGCGGCAGCAACGCCCGCCACAATCCACCAGTGCAAGTGCACGCCGTGCGCAGGTTTCTTCGCGAATGGTTCCATTTTCAGTCATCCCTCAACATCCGTGTTGATGAACAGTGCAGAACCGTATCCTGGCAAAGCATCCCATTCAGGGCTATCCCGCGTTTGAACTCCGCATGCTGGAAAAATTGCAGCAACTGCAGAAGATGGCGAGAAATTCTGGCAGCGTGGCGACTCATCAGCATTCGACCGACGCAGCGACCTGAGAGGTACGACAGCAAACGGTTGCCCGATCATGAGGGCAATCAGAGAAAAGTATCCAAATTTCCCGCATCGCTAAAAACTCGAAGCGCTAAGAAAAGGGGATGGACGAATCCATCCCCTTTTCCACCGTGAAGACTGCCGAAGCAAGCTTCTCGGCAGGAGTTTCCCGCTCGGGCCACGCACCCATGTGAGCGGGAACAGGCGAGTTTCCTGACCTTCCCCTCCTTCAAACCCCTGCGGAGTATGTGCAAACAGCGGGTCCCACCACGCCGCTGATTGCCTCCGAATCAAGATAAAAGCAACGCGTGTGCCAAAAGGATCAAGATCCCGCTTTGGAATTTCGCTCGCACGTTTTTACAGAGGTTTTGCCGCTTCGCCACTAAAATTGCTTCCCTGAAGCCAAGAGAATGTTCAGTACTTTATTTTCTGGCAGCCGCCATATTCTCCGCACTTCTGCCTACCTGTTGCGCAGAGCGATTGCTTCCGGAGGACCCTACGTCGGGGGCGACGCGATGGCTGGCAATGATTGGGTTCGAGAAACCGGCATCCAGAGCGATTAGCGAAGACTTTTATTGTGGACGCAACTGCATGTCGAACGTCTGATCGGCGATGACATTCCAGATTCAGGGGTACTCGGACAATCGAGTAGGCTGTCCAGCCGCAGTTGAGCATCCTTTTTTCATCCCTGACTCCTCGAAGATTTGAGTGAAGAAACTCCGTTTTGCTAAACTTTTCAACCAACCTGACGGGTGTCCATATCATCTTCACAGCGCCTTTTCCTTCACAGCGCCTGCTTTTCATCACTTCAATCCCATTTCGAGACACGCACCAGCAAAAACGGTTTGAAAATCGCTTCTTTAAAAGCTCTGCGAGTCTTCGAAAAACCGAAAAAAATCCTTGCATAGGTCCAAAATTGGAACGATGAGCCGTCAAGCGTCGTCCTCCGCGTTAGCAAACGAGTGTTGAAACACTGCTAGCGTGTGAGAGGAGCGGTTGCCTTTTTAAACGGATTTTGTGCTTTAGGAATGGATCCGTTGTGTGGTCAGTTCTTTCCTTTTGGTTTTAGGGAAAAGTGTAATGATGTTCAGTAGCAAGCGTGTAGTGATTTGTATTTTGGGTGCGATGCTTGCAACCACCGTGGTTGCCGAAGCAAAAACTGAAAAAAATTAAGGAGACCATCACCAGTCCATTGCCTGGACTCGACGCAAATGGGAATCTCTTTCAGGGCACCGGAGAGGGCGATGTGAAAATCTTCGCCAGAATCAACAAAAAAGGAAAAGGACACTTTCGGGCTTCAGGCAAAGGGGAAACAGAGAACGCAACTACAAAGAGACAGGTCGTCCGAAACAGCCCAGTGGTAGCGGCTTTCGCGAAAACCACAGCCGAAGGGATTGTCGGTCCTCTGGCTGATTTCAAAGTAAAGCGATCTGTGCTCGTTTTCAGAAAGCCATCGGTTGGAATGTCTGTAATTCGGTTGGCTGCCGCTGGCAGTTTCACAGTTAACTAGTCCATGCGGAACTTCAATGTCTGAAGTACAGGCTGCGAGTCCAAGGCTCGCAGCCTTTCTTCGATTGATCTGAATCAAGCGACAGACGATTTCCACCATTTCAGACGTTCTTTTATCAAGCGGATTTCTCCGGGGACATGCTACTTCAAGCACCCAATGGAAGTCCGTCCGCCGCAGTGCCTGGTTAACACCTGTATACATTTCGAGGTTCCTTAGTCATGCGATGTATTCGTAGGGCATTTACACTTGTGGAATTGCTCACAAGCATCGCCGTTATCAGCATTCTCATCTCTCTCTTGCTGCCCGCGGTGCAGTCAGCTCGCGAAACTGCCCGTGGTCTGCAGTGCAAAAACAAAGTAAGACAACTGGGGCTGGCACTCCACAACTATCACGACGTTCATTTGACGCTGCCGCCAGGAAGCTTGGCCAGTCTGTCGGACTCCGAACTGAGTGGCTGGGGCTGGGGTGCGATGATACTTCCGTTTATCGAACAGTCATCTCTGTATGCATCCGTTGACTTCAATACATGGACAGCTGCTGGAAGCAGCGGTCAGCCGGTCATCGCAAAACGCGTCGACACCTTCGTCTGCCCTTCAGACATTGCTCCTGAAAGAAGCGTCATCGCTATCGAAGGTCCCGGCTTTGTGACGGTTGCGACTGGTAACTTCTGTGGTGTGGAAGGCATGCTGGCCGCACGCTCATCCGTGTCTTTTAGAAACGTGACTGACGGCCTTTCGCAAACACTCCTTCTGGGAGAACGCGTGCATCAGTTTGCTGAAGATGCAGATGATCTCGAATTCACCTCCAGCTGGATTGGGAAGCTGGTTTCTGATCGCGATAATGTGACGAATTCCATTCCTCACCTTCCGACAATCGCGGTTATCTCGATTAACGAATCGTTCCAGACTGCAGGCGCGTTTAGTAGCCGACATCCAGGCGGGGCTCAGTTTGCGTTCGGCGATGGGGCCGTGCAGCTTTTGAGCCAGCATATGGATAGTAATGTTTTTGCGGCGATTGGAACGCCTGGCGGCGGGGAAGTGACTTCGTTCTGATCCACCTCCTGCGGCGGTTTTTCCAGGGTGCTCCCCAGCGAACTGCTTTTGTTTGATTTAGCTTTTTGATTGGCGTCGAGATGAGCAAACGCGGAGTGGCATTGGCAGCGTGCATAATTCTGGCACTGACTGTCGGCTTCTTTTTTTGGCCTCGATCACGAACCGCTGAACTGGCGAAAGCAAGTGATCGTCAGGTAGCAGGCTGGGTTGAGAAAATGAAGGCCGTCGAGGCCATTCCATTCCTTGAAGGGGGTGGAAGTTACTACATGGGTTTCGAACCGGATGATGAATCAACGACCACTCCCGTTGTGGATATTGACCGTTCAATCACCCTTCCACTGCTGCGTCGCCTGAAGCAGGATCTGGATGTTACTGTGATGGCGCTGATTGAAGAGGATGCGCCGGACGAAGCCCATTCACTGGTCATTGATTTGGAAAAGTGTATCGGGAAAGAGACTGCCCTTCAGCTGTTTTTCGACAAGGAAGATGAAGCCTTTAGTGGAGTGATTCCCCGACAACTCGGTGAACGGTGGTTTCACTTTGAATTCGTGGATGAACAGGAAGCTGCGGAAACGGAACTTGGAAGCAACTGGCACGATGATTTTGAATAGCTGGATTCTGGCCCCGGATGCTTTCTGAAGCAGTCATGATTGCGGCCGGGCTCCCATTTGCATCAGGAGGTACGCAGCGCTGTCACTGGCCGGTTCGCAGTGTTTTCTAAAGAAGTTCCCCGCCCGGCTTTGGCCGTTTTATCAGCAAACGAGGTATTGCGGAACTCGATTTCCGAAACCTGGCACAAAAGCGTTTTGAAAATTGGAGCGAATCTTCGTGCAACTCTCTGCGAAGGAATCCACAGTTGTGATTCCCGAGGGAACTTCCACCGTATTCCGCGACATGCAGGAGTCCTTTCCTCAACGAAGAAGGAAATCTCCCACATGCCATCAAAAATGCCTGTCCCAGTTCCCGGCAACGAAGTGGGGCGTCGATTAAAAAGCCCGCGTTCCTGAGGACGCTGGCTTTTCTTTTTTGCGGAAGAATAACATGGCAAATGGGCTGCGGAGACCGAAGGCCTCCGCTTGATTCGTTTTGATTCGAGCCTCTGGCCGGCATTAATGGCCACCAGCCAATCACTCAACCGTTTCCTCCGACGAAGCGTCGTCCGGCTCATCGCGTTCTGCGGAATCAGCGGACTCAGCACTGTTCTCCTCACCGTCCTCGTCAAAGCCATCCGCGTCTTCAGCGAATGCACCTGGCTTGGTCAGGATCCAGATCATCATGGAAGACAGTTCCCAGCAGTCATGCACATTCCACAGCGGCACTTCAGGAGTCTCGAAATGTTCGGGAGTCCGCAGAACCAGAATAGCATCCTTTGAGGAGATGGTTTCTCGAGCCAGCCGTTTGATGCTTGCCGCCAAAGGCTTTCCGGGAGAAATTTCATCGGCGGTGCGGTAGGGCGGATCAAAGAAAATCAGGCTGTACGGCAGGCAGTCGTCACCACCATGCGGACGGAAGGACGTTCTTCGCACGTCCGTTCTCCAGCAAATTGTCCGCGCCTCCGGTGCAATTGCCTGGACGTTGGAAACCAGCAGTCCATGAATATCCGGATTGGCCTCATAAAACACGCAGGACTTTGCACCCCGGCTGAGGGACTCAATTCCCATTGTACCAACCCCTGCGAAAACATCGGCCACCCGAGCACTTGGAAGCAGATGATTCAGCCGATCAAAAACGATCTGCCGCACACGGTCGGTATAGGGACGCGTAGAATCGTCCGACGGAGTTTTCAGAAGCCGACGCCGATACTGGCCGGAAATGACTCGCAATGACATAGAAGAGCCTGTTGGGGAATTGCAGAGATACAGATGTAGAGTATACAAGGAAGCAATGAGCACGCTTTGGTATCAGACGGAATCGTATCCGGAACCGAGCACAAAACCTTTCGCAGCGACAGTACGGCACCAGATTTCCGCAAGGTCAGGCAAAATAGCGAAAATCCTAGCAAAACTCAGGGAAATCGACATTTTAGCGACAGCAAACGATTGACACCTCTGGTGATCAGAACTCTACTTCCTGCAAAAACACGAGGGTTTTTAATGTCTCTGAGGACACCCCTCTCGATTACCGGTTTGTTTATGTCCTGATTTTGAACTGAAGGAGAGAATTTCCAATGGCTAAAAAGTCTGATAAGCCTCTGTCGAAGACCGACATTCTGAACGCCCTGGCAGAAGCAACTGGACAGAGCCGGAAGGAAGTGGGCGCTCTGCTGGAAGCACTGGAAGCACTGATTGCTTCAAATATTTCCAAGGGCCCAGGCGTATTTAATCTGCCAGGTTTGCTGAAGATCTATGTGCATACTCGCCCATCCACAAAGGAACGAGACGGCCGCAATCCAGCAACTGGCGAAATGATCAAGATTGCAGCAAAGCCTGCTAAGAAGGTCGTTAAGGTTCGCGCACTGAAGAAGCTCAAAGAGCTGATCTAATTCTTCCCGGTGACGGCCCTGAAACGATTTCCCTTGGTAATTGTCCAAAACCTGGCCCTGCTACCTTGCAGCCGCTGATCGACTTTTGTTGAGAATTAGCCGCCAGCAGCAATGCCCCTGAAAAGCCAGCGCCAACTTCTGGAATTGGCTGGCACAGGCGGAGATTACCAAACCGGAATTCGACGATGTTAAAGGTGTCCTTGTGAAAAGGGCACCTTTTTTCGTTTTCTTCGTTCGTAGGCCTCGACTTACCGCAAGAATTGCCGTTTACATTATTGACGGTGTCGATGAACACGCGTAGCATGCTCCAACACAAGATATTGTGTTTCGGATGAATGGTCTGTACTTGGGACGAAAGTACGGTGAGAAGATTTAAACTAATGTCGGGAGGATTGCCATGCTGGTGTTGTCACGGAAGAAGAACGAAAGCATCATCATCAACGACAATGTTGTGGTCACGGTGATCGACGTCCGCGGCGACAAAGTCCGCATCGGAATTGAAGCGCCACGTGACGTGTCTGTGCATCGCCAAGAGATTCTCGAATCGATTCTGAATGAAAAACTGAAGTTTGTCTCAGATCGTTCCGAAGAATCCTCCGACACAATAGCGCATTGATTTGATTTGTGGGCAGCGGTTGATATAGTCCCGCTCCCTTCGCTTTCAGCAGTCATGCTCAAGGCCCCATCGTCTAGTTAGGTCTAGGACATCGGATTTTCATTCCGGTAACAGGGGTTCAAATCCCCTTGGGGTCATTAAACCTCGAATCTTACGATTCGAGGTTTTTTTATGCGCTGTTGTTTTATGGTTATTTTATGCGGTGTCAGCTGGGATTTACCGAATGTCGGCAACTCGAACCGCGAATGCTTGCCTGTGCTGCAGGGCTCGGAATACAGTGAAGCTGCCTGCTGAACTGAGCGTAAACCGAGCATGGTTGCTCCCAACTCTCTTACGCCCTTCATTTCGTCACATTGCATGGCGGAGTCTCCGTTTGGTTTCCCAGTCGCTTGCGAATCAATATCTGTCTGACCCCGATGTGCAGCTGATGCTAAAGGTGGCAGCGGGCGATAACGCGGCATTCGAACAATTGGTGCTGCGGTATCAGGACCGGCTGGTTGGATTTTTCTTTCATCTTGTTCACGATCGAACGACTGCCGAGGACCTCGCACAGGAGGCCTTTCTCCGCATTTTTCGTTCCCGGGATCGCTACGAACCTACGGCCCGCTTTTCCACCTGGCTGTTTCGGATCGCCCACAATCTTGCCAGCAACCAAAAACGCGGGGCCGCACGTCGACGGGAAATTCAGCTGGCTTCAGGCTCCGGCGGGCACGATTTGCGTCCGGAAGAAAAAAACCTGGCAGAAAAATCGGCACTTATGCCCACAAGGCAGCTTGATTCCGTAGAGTTAAGAAACGTCGTGAGAAATGCCATTGAAGAGCTGAGCGAACGCCAGCGGACCGCTGTTGTCCTGCACAAGTTCGAAGAAATGAGCTACGAGGAAATCGGGGAAGTCATGGGACTCGGTCCGGTGGCGGTAAAGTCTTTGATTTCACGAGCCCGTGGTAAGCTCAAAGAAGCGCTGGAAAGATTTATCTGAATGCGTCGCCTGTAAATTTACGCCCATTCAACTTGTGACCGACATTATGTCCCGCCCCCACGATCCAGAAGTTTTCGATGAGCCAGAGGATTCAGGTGATCCTCAGCTGACGGAAATCGTCGCGTACCTGGATGGCGAACTGGACGAGGCGGACTGCACTCGTTTGGAACGTGCCCTGGCCAGCAGCCCACCGCTTCGGGGATACGCAGAATCCCTGGATCGCACCTGGCAGCTGCTGGATTCCCTGGGCGAACTATCAGTCAGCGATGAGTTCACTCACAGGACGCTGACATCGCTTGCGACCATCGAACAAAGCGGCGAGCAGATCGCTCGAGCAGCGAAGTTCAGCAGGACCAGTTTTCTTGCGGCCTTCCCCTTCGCCAAAGTACTGATCTGGACGCTGGCCGGTTTTCTGGGATGTTCGGCTGGGCTGTTCATGGCACGCAGTAGTTCTCGTCAGCAGAAAGATTCAGAAGACGTTCGTTTGCTGCGTCAGCTGGAACTGCTGGAAGAATATCCGCGGATTTACCCAATCCCGAGTGCCGCGTTTTTGAAGCAGATTGCCGCCCAGGAAAACGCCCGGACTCAGAAGGAGAAGCAGCCGTGAGCCTTCAGAGCCGCCTCAAAAAATTCGCCATTCCGCTCGCCTGTCTTTGTCTCGGGGCCTTTGGTGCCGTCGTTGTCTGGGGTCGAGGCAGTGATGATCGGGAGCAGCTTGCGGGACAGCTCAGGAAGTTCCAGGCTCTAAACAGTGAGCAGCAAAATACCGTCCTCAAAAGTTATTCTCTGCTTCAAGGTCAGCCGGAAACTCGCCGGGCTGAGATTGAGGAGATTTTCCGCGCAACTCAGCAAAACCCTGAACTCAAAAGCACGATGGACCAGTACTTCGTGTGGTGGTCCGGCCTGTCTGAAACCGATCGCGACAATTTCCGCAGTGACTTGAATCCTGAGGAGAAGCTGGAATTCGTGGCCTCCCTCCGGGCCAGTCAGTCGACCACCACAGAAGAAATTATTGTGGAGTTTCCCGGACCGCCCTCCGTCCGACTGCCCACTCTGCATCTGACATTCGAAGAATTCTGGACGATCATTTCGTCCGCAATTCCGCCGTCGCGACGGAATGAAAAAATCAACTCACGGCTTGATCAACTGTCGTCCAACAAGCATCGGGCACTGTGTCTGGCACTTGGGTTGTTTGAAAGCTTTCAGGGCCAGGGGGAGTCTCGCGATCTGGAAGACCGAGGGCGGTTGTTCAGCAAAGTGATGCTGGAAAATATCAAGGATAAAGCCTGGACAACTAAATTTCACGAGATGACTCAGGAGATAGATCGGAAGCCACAGGCGCGCCCGTGGGCGGGACCATGGCTTTACATGACTTTGTTTACGGTCCTGGAAAAAGCGACGCTGGCACTGGGTGAAGACCTGAGAAAACAATTCTCGGTGACTCCTGAAGAAATGGTCACAGCGTTCGCGTCGCTGCAGAATAAATCCGAGGCCGAGAAATCTCTGCAGCGAACTCTGATGACGATGTCATCTGATGAAGCCAGAAAACGTCTGGAACTGTTGGCTCAGACAGACAACGCTCACACCCCGGAAGAACTGTTGCTGACTCAGTACAACGAATTCATCCAGAAGCGACAGTCCTACATGCGTCGACCGTTTGGATTTGGTGCCCCGGGCATGAATTCAGACCGACCTCGTCCGCCGGGTTCGCCGCAAGGTTCAGACAGGCCTTCACGACCACCCAGTCGCCGCACACCTGGCGAATAGATTGCCAACAGATCGTAGGCCGCTTGTTCTCAGTCTGAATTGTCTGCTGATCGTGGACGCGAAACCCCAGAGCCTCGCGCAGCAGGCTGAACGAGCAAAAGACCGACAGAGAGCAGCGCGGGAACTCATGAGGCTCAGCCCATGCGGATCAGGCCAAATGGCGTGGACATAAGCCGTAGCGGAAGTCGCCAAGACTTTCGGCAGCCCGGTTTTTGCGGGGAAAACCGAAACTCCTGGCGAGTTCCGCTACAAAAAAATCCCTTAAGTCCACGCCATTTCGGCTCAGGTCGCCTGGCCGTTATCCATTTCGCATAGGTCACACACAATGTCGCAACGATCACCATGGCAGCGAAGTCAAAAGCTGTTGACGCCGCAACGATGCTCACTGGTTGTCATCGATGTCCAGGAGCGTTTGCTGCCTGCCATTCTTAACAGAGACAGCCTTGTTTCCAACATCCGCTTTCTGATGGACGCGGCTGAACTGCTGAAGGTCCGGACAATCGTGACCGAACAGTATCCGAAGGGACTGGGCCCAACTGTTTCGGAACTTGTCAGGCATCCGTCGATCTCAGTCACACTGGAAAAACTAAGGTTCAGTGCTGCCGAGGTTCTGCACGATTCGAATGAGCTGGCCCTTTCTGACGGCGAACCCCGGCAGATTGTGCTGACAGGGATTGAAGCTCATATCTGCGTGCAGCAAACCGCCCTGGATCTGATTTCGCTTGGACATTCTGTTCTTCTCGCGACGGATGCAACAGGCAGCCGTCATGCGGCCGATTATTTGCCGGCTTTGGAACGCATGCGCGGCGAAGGAGTTGCGATCACGACTTGTGAAGCCATCGCGTTTGAATGGTGCCAAATGGCAGGATCGGATCAGTTCAAAGCGCTGAGCCGACTCGTGAAAGCGCGGGATGAAAAAGCCTGAGGCGCCGCTGAAACGTCATTATCATCAATGCCGAAGAGATTGACCGAACTCAGTCCGCATCTCGCAACGGGACGCCTCTCAATGGCAGTCACTTTGAAGTGAAATCCGTGAAGCGGAAGCCGCCGAGGCTTTCGGATCGCTGTACAATCAAGCAGACAGCCGAAACGCTTGGCGCGTTCCGCTACAAAGTGAGTGGCATTGGGCCGCCTCTGCCAGCAGACACGACACGCGGTGACCGTGCAGAAAAAAAGCCCGGTCTCCTGAAGAAACCGGGCTTTCGATTTTCACACGTCCGCAATAGCTCATCCCAAATGCGGCGCTATGCTTTCTGGCTGGCAAGCTGCAGCATAAAGTCCTGCAGGCGAGCTGCCATTTCGTTTCCGTTAGGAGCCAGTCCGGCCATAATCATCGCGTTGGCATGCAGCTGTCTCCCACAGTCCTGAATGAATTGGTTATTGTCCGGATTGGCGGCCAGCTCAGCCATGCGTTTGATCAGTGCCGCATTCGGATTGATTTCCAGAATCATTTTCTGCATCTCAAAATCCGGCGTGTTCATCCGCAGGACTCGCTGCAGCGTTGTACTCATCGAGCCCTGGGAATTCACGAGACAGCAGGCACTTTCCGTGAGCCGTTCAGACCGCCGAACATCCTGAACCTGATCAGCCAGCGCTTCGGTCAGAAGTTCGATGACCTTGTCGAAGTTTTCCGGAACGCTCTGCGCACTCTTTTCTGCCTCGGCTTTTTCCTCATCAGACTTCGCGGCGTCCTCAGCCTTTGGCGGCAGCTTCAAATCGGCCGAGTCGACGGAGACGATCTCCTTCTTGTCGAATTCGCGCAGATGCGACAGGATGAACTCGTCTGCCGGATCTGTCAGGATCAGAACTTCCAGGTTGCGGGACCGGAAGACTTCGAGGTTGGGATCTCGCAGGACAGCATCCGGATCGGTACCGCAGGCAAAATAGATCTGTTCCTGACCTTCCTGAAGACGGCCGCAATAGTCTTCCAGCGACACCATTTCACTGGTCATCAGCGAATGTGTGGAGCCGAATCGCAGCAGTTTGGCCAGCCGATCGCGGTTCTCGAAATCTGACGTCACACCTTCTCGCAGGACAACACCAAACTCACGGTAGAACTTGATGTAGCTGTCTTTGTTTTCTTCCGCGATGGAATCAAGGTGATCGAGAACCTTCTTCGTGATCACTTTCTGCATCTTGCGGAAGACAGTGTTGTCCTGCAGAGCCTCGCGAGACACGTTCAGAGGCAGGTCGGCCGAATCCACAATGCCGCGCAGGAAGCGCAGGTAATCCGGCAGCAGATTGCGATTATCGTTCTGCACCAGAATTCTTTTGGCACACAGATGCAGACCGTGATCAGTCCGCCCGAAGCCCATCTTTTCCAGATTGGAATCCGGACAATACAGAATGCTGTGGAACTGGAATGGCGAATCCGCAGACAGATGCAGATACCACAGCGGCTTCTGACCCGGGTAATGGGTCAGGTACTCAAAGAAATTGTGATACTGTTCTTCCGTCAGCGTATTCTTTGGCTCGACCCAGATCGGAGGCTGATTGTTGATGTGCTCCGACTCAAGGTAAATGGCATGCGGAACGAAGGTCGAATACTTGCGAAGGATATACTTCAGGCGGACAGGCTCAATGAACTCATCCAGACCGTCCTTCAAATGCAGCCGAATGCTCGTGCCCCGCTCAACAGGTTCTGTCACTTCGCTGATGGTGTAGTTGCCGTCGCCAGTTGACTCCCATCGCCATCCGGTTTCTTCTGAATAGCTGCGAGTCACCACTTCGACCTGATCGGCCAGCATGAACGCGGAATAAAACCCGACACCAAACTGTCCAATCAGAGACAAATCTGTCTTCTGGTCACCGGCCTTCTGAGCCTTCTTCAGAAACTCCAGCGATCCGCTGCGGGCAATTGTTCCCAGATTGTTCACGAGCTCATCGCGAGTCATGCCGACGCCGTTGTCACGGATCGTCAGAACGCGGCTCTCTTTGTCCGGATCAATGGTGATCCGCAGGTCGTTGGCCGCCTGCTTCTGGCCGGATGTCAGACTGACATAGCGGAACTTGTCGAGAGCGTCTGAGGCATTCGAAACCAGTTCCCGAATCGTAATTTCGCGGTTCTGATAGAGCGAATGCGAGAGCAGCTGAAGAAGCTGACTGATCTCGGCCTGAAACGAATATTGTTGTTTTTCGGATTGCGCTGTCATGGAAACTCCCGGAGAAAACTGTCAGACCTGTTGTCCTTCAACTTAAAGGCGGCCGATATGCAAATTGCATTCCCGCCGCAACGGCAGGCGTCCTGCCACATTTTTCAGGCTCAATTTTTCAGTGACTGCCACGTGCATGGGGTGTCGGAAGTCCACCGGGCGAATTGGCAGGTCCTGTCAAACGGCCTCATTGCCGCAATTCGGGCGAAGCAGGCAGAAGTCGCAGCCCGATCCTCGATTGGACGCAGTCAGACTGCCAGAAACCTGGAAATTTGTTAACATCCCGCGGCTGAAAAGGTTTCCCTCGCAGTTCTTAGAGGGAAACGTGCCTCTCGCTGCGCGGGATGTTTGCGTGGTAATGGGCAATGAAGACACATCGGGCCGCTTTTGATTCCGGGCAAAAAACGCTCGGGTTAAAGCAGCCGCCAATCTCCAAACCACATACGATCAACGGAAACAGGTGCCTCTATGGCCAACGATCCTTATGCAGTGTGCCCCTGCGGCAGCGGCAAGAAGCTGAAATTCTGCTGCGGCGAAATCCTTCCTGACCTCCAGCGAGCATTTCGAATTCGCGACAACCAGCCCGAGGCGGCAATCAGGATTTTCAGCGATCTGCTGAAGAAGTACCCGGACAAAGATATTCTTGTCCGCGAATTGACCTCAACCCTTTACGAAAACGGCCAGATTGAAGACGCCCGAAAAGTGGCGGTCACCTTTCTGAAGAATCACCCCGATCATCCGGGCGTGCTGTTGTCCCTGTCCGAGATCTGTCTGAAGGAAGACGGTTTTGAACCGTCTCGCCGAATCCTTCATCGCACATTCCAGCTGTGCGCTAGAACTCAGCCCCTGGGAATTGCGTACCTCGCGTCAATGATTGCCGCGGCTATGGCCCGCACCGGTTGCCTGATGTCTGCTCGTGAGCATCTGGCTTTGGCCGTTCGGATGTCGAGCGGGGAACGTCAGAAGAACCTTGTGCTGCAGCTGGTCAGCTTTGAATCCGAATCGTCGCTGCCATTTCTGTTTCGCAGCGCTTATCAGCTGCTGCCCATCGCGTGCAGCGAAGAAGCAGCACAGCAGGAAACGCGAGCTCGCAAGCTGAGCGTCCTGGGGTGCTGGGAACCGGCGGCCATTTTGTACAACCGCCTTGCGGACTCGTACCCGACTGAAGGTTCCATCTGGTACAACATGGGGCTTTGCCAGGCGTGGGACGGACGGATCTCAGAAGCCGCCGCTTCACTTCATCACGCTGCAACTTTGCTGCACGATTTTGATCAGGCCATCGAAGCCGAAGCCCTGGCCCAGCAGATTGATTCACAGCTTTCCGAAGAGCGATACAACACATTTTCAGTTCGGCTGAGTGTTCGCTCCATGTCCGAATTTCTGACTCGCCTGGAAACCGAATCGACGATCCGACGAAACGATTCGCACGATCACAACGACTGCCATCATCCCGATGGAACCGGTCATGTGGCTGAGATGGTCATTCTGACGTCGGCGATCTCTGCCGAGGAACTCACAGAACCTTCGCAGGTCCCGGAATCCATTGCCGACCTCGATCTGTACGACATTGTCGATGCAGAGCAGGCAGCGACTCAGGAGATTTCTGAACCATTCGTCACCGTGACTTCTACGGACAGTTTCCTGGACACAGCGCTGGTCAAACTGCGATCCGTCGCCGGTGACTTGATCCTGACGAATGCCGATCAGGAAAAACGTGAGGTCATTGAATTCGAACGTCCTCAGGCTCGCCCCTTCGACCGTCGCTACTATTGTCCTCGGGGCCTGAGCCAGAAAAACTTCCGTCACTTCGTTCGCCAGCTGGAACCGGTTGCTGTAGAAAGCTGGCTGCAGCTCTCACAACCTGCTTTTGGTGGAAAGTCGGCTCTTGAGGCGGCAAGTGAGGATTCTTTGAAGACGAAGCTGGCGGCGAGTCTGCTGGTTCTTTTGTCCGTTGCCTCGCGTTATGACCAGGCGCCCGATCTGGATGCCCTCCGTCAGCGACTGAACCTGCCAGCGCGGCAATCCAGAGAGATGCCAGCGAATGCAGCCATCGCGGCTGTGCCGGCGATTCAGTATGAGCGACTCAGCGTGACGCAGCTTTCTGATGGTCAGCTGCAGGAGTTCACCAATCGCTGCTCGGTGCTTGGACTTCGCAATCAGGTCCGCGCGGGACTGGATGAAATCATCCGTCGCCCGTCTGCGATCAAGGAATTCGGGGCGCGCCGTGTTTATCTGATGCGAGCTGCCATTGCTCGCGTGGAAGAACAGCCCGACTTTGCATTCGAATGTCTCGAACTGGCCCGCCAGGCGGTCGAGCCCGGCACGGAAGCATTCCGCGTTCACCTTGAACTCGACATCCGCGAACTGTCTTATCGACTCGACGATCCAACCGATGCGAAGCTCCGGCAGCTGCTTCACAAGTTCCGCGATCGCTATCTGCACAAGATTCCGGAAATCGAAGACGTGATCGTCGAACAGCTCGAACATGCCGGGTGTCCGGAACTTGTCTCGGAACTGGAAGGCGGGCTGGCAGCAATCTCCAGTGGCTCCGGCAGCCTCTGGACCCCCGGCGCAGAAGCCAGTTCCGAATCCGGCGGTCAGCTATGGCTGCCAGGCCAGTAACTTTAAGGTAACGGATTCAGTCGCCGCCTCATGCGGTGGCCATCCCGTCAATAATTTTAAAGCCCGGTTCTTCGCGTAAGAACCGGGCTTTTTGTCGTTCTGTTCTCGTCTTTCGCGCTCTCCTGTCGTGCTGACTTCGGCATCGAATTGAGACGCCGGCGTGAGTTTTGATTCGACGACACGCCGTCACAGCCCTACGATATTATGCTATGTATTTTGATAATGCCGCGACAACTTTCCCCAAGCCTGACTGTGTCTACGACGCTGTCGATCACTGGACGCGCAACGGTGCTGCATCGCTGGGTCGTGGCCGCCATCGGGGATCGGACGACGCGGCCCGGATGGCGGTTCGATGTCGAACCCAGCTGGCACGATTGCTCGGAGTGGGCTCACCGTCACAGGTGGTGTTTACTCTGAACTGCACTGACAGTCTGAATACCGTACTGAAAGGTTTGCTGCATCGCGGCGACCGCGTTCTAGCGTCCAGTCTCGATCATAACTCCGTTCTTCGGCCTCTGCAGGCACTAAAGCAACACTCGGGCATAGAGTTCGACTTGATTGGATTTGATCCGACCAGCGGATTGCTGGATGTCGACGACTTCGCCCGCCAGCTGCAGCAATCCCCGGTGCGAATGGTTGTGCTGACTCATGCCTCAAACGTCACGGGCCGCATTCAGCCAGTCAGAGAACTTACTCAGATCGCACACGCGGCCGGAGCAACTGTGCTGCTCGATGCCGCGCAGACGGCTGGCCACTGGCCCACCAGCATGGCCGAGCTGGATGTCGATTTTTTGGCCGCAGCCGGACACAAAGGCCTGCTCGGGCCGCTGGGCACAGGAATTCTGTGTATCCGCAAAGGACTCGAAGAGCAGTTGCAGCCGCTGCGATTCGGAGGCACAGGAACCGCCAGCGAATCGCTGCAGCAGCCCGCCGATATGCCTTCGCGGTTCGAAAGCGGTACCATGAATCTGCCTGGCATCGCCGGTCTGGATGCAGCGACCGACTGGATTCTGAAACAATCGGTGTCAACGCTTCATCAGCAAATGGAAGCTCGCAGCCGGACGCTTTTGCAGGGCCTGAGTGAAATCCCCAACGTCCGCCTTCTGACGCCGCGCGAGGCTGACAGCGTCGGGATCGTCACGTTCACCGTGGAAGGTCAGGACTGCCGGGATGTCGCGATGATCCTGGATCAGTCCTTCGATATTCAGTGCCGTGCCGGACTGCATTGCGCGCCGCTGGCGCATCAGACGCTGGGAACTTTTGATCAGGGCGGCGCTGTCCGATTGAGCCCCGGAGCGTTTACGACTGACGACCAGATCCAGCGAGCTGTGGAAGCAGTCTCCGCCATTGCATCTTTTGGATAATCACGGACAGCTCGAATTGAGCAAAGGCCTGCAAATGACTAAGAACGCCTAACAAAACTGGGACTGGCTCCCCGTATCTGGCGAAAAAACCTCAGAAAAATAACGCCGGGAGGGTGCCCGTCCCACTTTTGTTAGAGCCTCAAAGCGTTGCTGGCGATCACAGGCAGGGGCCAAAAGCCACTGCGACGGATCAGCATGCCACCGACAGCTGACAATAACTTCGCGATCAGGGGTTTCTGCTCCACGCAAATGAATCGCCAGCCAAAGCCCGGTATTCAGAATTAAGCAGTTCCGTCAGTTGCTGCTCAGTGGCCAGGCCGCGACCAGCCAGATTCAGGGTTTCTCCAGGATCTGTGGTCGTATCGTAGATTTCAAAGTCTGTCAGCTCTGCTGTCTGAACTTCAGCAAGACGCGCAGGCGTGAGATTTTCGTAGCGAGGAAATTTGCCCCCGTTAATTCTTGCCAGCACCTTCCATGGACCATGTCGCATGGCCACGCGGGCATCATTGATCGCATTGAAATACGTCCAGAGCAGCGGTTGTCTTCGTTCGGGAAGATCACGTCCGTCAAACAGCGGTGCAAGGCTGATTCCATCCAGCTTTCGCTCGGCTGGTACCGGAGCCCCGGCCAGTTCACAAAGGGTTGGCAGCAGATCGAGCGACGAGACAGCGGTGTCGATGACTTTGCCTTCGCGAATGCCGGCCGGCCAGTTTATGATTCCTGCGACGTGGAATCCGCCGTCATGAGTGTGTAGTTTTACGCCGCGCAGAAGTCCTGTTTGTCCCCACGATCGATTTCCAGTTTTGTATCGATTGAGTGTCTCAGGTCCGTTGTCAGACGAAAAAATGATGACCGTGTTTTCACGCAGCTGCATGCGTTCCAGAGCGGCCACAAGGCGGCCCGTCGCGAGATCAACGTTGTGTACATTGGCGAAATATTGTGCCTGGTCTTCCTGAAACGCAACAGTACGATATTTTTCAACCAGCTCGGAAGGTGACGCGACAGGCTCGTGTGGTTCATGAAACGGCAGATAAACAAAAAATGGCTGTTGCGGATGTTCGGTCTGCCGGGCAGTCAGCCATGTGATAGCTTCATCCACTGCAAGCTGACAGCTAAAACCTGTGAGTGGTCCAACACGCTGACCGTTCCGAACATAGTTGGTTGGGTTCTCATGCGAAGGTGCGGCGTTATTCTGGGTTGAAAACCAGTGATCAAATCCAGCGTCATCCGGCTGCGGCTGATCGTCACTGTTAAAATGACTGTTGCAATGCCACTTGCCAGCCATGCATGTCGCATACCCTGCATTCTTCAACAGCTGCGGCAACGTGACTTCTTCGCGCCGCAGATGAACCAGGTCTCTCGCATCAGGCTGTGGCTGTTTTGATTCCGGAATCCAGTCATAAACGCCTGCTCTGTTCGGCGAGCGGCCCGTCATCAGACCGACTCGCGATGGCGAACACACGGGAGCGGCAGAATAGAAATTGGTGAAACGAATTCCTTCGCCCGCAAGTCGATTCAGATTGTCCGTCTGAATGTGCGGGTGACCATAGACACCGAGATCCCCGAAGCCCAGATCATCGCAAAGAATGATGACGATATTGGGTCGCTCATCAGCCATCGCGGCCCAGGGAGCACCCATCAACGCACAGCAAATCGCGACAGCAGAACGGATCAAGCGGCACATAATTTTTAGTCTCCTGATGATCATTGCGGGACAGCCGCGAATCTTACAGAGCAGCCTCGCGAAGAACAAAGAAGCCCGACATGAACAACATGCCGGGCTTCAGGAAATGATCTGCGGAGATTTCTATGCGAGCTGATTAGCCGGCGGTTTTCTTTTCAGGCGCCTTCTCTTCTGTTTCTTCTTCTGTCGTCGCCTCGGCTTTCTCCCCGGCGTCCTTCTCCGATTTTTCTTCAGTCTTCTCTGCGCTCACCTTTTTAATCGTCGGCTTTTCTTCCGCTGATTTTCTTGTGTCCTTCTTTACTGCCGTTTTCTTTTCAGGTTTGTCTCCCTCGGTTTTCTCCGCGGTTTCTTTTTCTGCTTTCTTGTCGGCCTTTGCGACTTCCGCCTTCTTCTCCGGATCCTTTGCTGCTTTGTCTGCAGGCGATGCCTTGACTCCAATATCGATCGTGTCCACGGTAATCATGGCGCTGGAACTGGCTGCTGTCAGACGATCCACGATCACGATCACAGTTGCCTGAAGGGGCTGGCCTTTTTCAAAAGTGCCGGAGATTCGTGCCAGATAGTTTTCACTGCCCTTGGGCTGACCACTCACCTTAAGTCCCGCGGCTTCAGCCGCTTCTTTGGCCTGCACGTACAAAGGTTCTTCTGGCTTGCGCATCTTTGTGGCGCTCGCTGCGATTGCTTTCTTCAGATCCACGACTGTTGTCTCACCACCCGCATGCACAACCAGCGCCGCACTTCCGCCTTCGCTTACGGAGACAAAGCCTCTGATGTCCAGAGTCGCTGTAACTCCACCATCGGAGTCAAGCTGATTGGTCACCGAGAATGTTTTTGTTTCCGCAGAGACCAGCTCTCCCTTTCCGGAGGCCGTACCAAGAACAAAGTTGTCAAACATCAGAGTTGTGACTTCGCGATCTTCACTTGTAGCCGAGACAAATCGAATCGCATCCGGGAAAAATGTCTTCCCAAGTTTCGGGGTCTTAGCCTCGTCAGCCGCTCCAACTGCAGTCAGCAGAGACGACAGTACCAAAGTATGCAACAAACGCATAACAGGCCTCCAGAGAAACACGTCATCCAACTAGCTGGTCCACACGGTCCCAGCCCTTAGTGTGTTCGAATACTGATCAATTGCCGGGATAAGTTCAAGTATACCAAGGGCTCGCCATTTCGAATTTTGTCGAGATCCCGCACTTCATTTTGCTCAGAATGCGGCCGTTCGATCCCGATCTTGACGAAGCATCCCTGCAAAATCAGGACATTCGGAGGAAATCATGGCCTCTGGTCGCCTCAACCCGTTTAAAACAGGCTGTTCTGAAAGGCGAACGCAAACGGGCTGTGCTTTCATTCATTTCACCGGAGCTTCCAAGTGCCCAGTCAAACTCGAATTGTCGCACCCGGTCCACGTCCGGAAACCGTTGTCACAGCAGATGGTCAAGTCCTTGTCCCTCCGCCGGACTGGTCTTTGCTGCTGCCTGGCGATCCCGGCCTGACCCGCCGCGTGAAAGCCGCAGGGCCCTCGTGGACGATTCAGGAGAAGCGCGGCCGAAAGATTTTCTCCCAGGGCGTCTGGGCACCGAAGGCTCATATTGCCATCGCCATGAACGATCTGGCCGCCGAGCGGGCGACGGAGTCTTATGCAAAGAAGCAGGCCGCCAGCGCTCGGCGACGTGAGAAAACGCAGTCGGAATATGTCGGTTCGTTTCGCGACGCGATTCTTCAGTTCCTTGCCTTTGCATCGGTTCACCGAACCCTTGCGGAATTGCTGGCCGATGCTGTCGCCGCTCACGCAACTCCCGTCGGCAGTGGAACCGTCGCAAGGACTCAGCGGATTCCGATTGAGCAGCGAGCGGAGTCGGCGGTGATTGCGTGGATGAGGCATCAGACCACGCTGTATGATCAGATGAAGATCGCCCGCATCAAAGGCGAACGTCGCGAGGTGCGTCGCATGCTGGCTCAACAATCGCGACAGGTGCTGCAGAAATATCGCGACGGCCTGATGGTCCCCGCCGAGTCCTGCGTTCTGAACACAGCGTTGATCGCAAACCGACCCTGAGGAACCGGACAGGCTGCCATGTAAGCCGCCACGTTGTCACGCACGCACTTCGCATCGTGACAGATTCCGCACAACTGATCCACGAATTCAGCATACTGAGTTTCGTCAGGATTCTGCAACACCAGCTTGATCGCCTTGCGAATCAAATGAGCCCAGCCTAGCTGGTGTTCGCTGAACAGACTCTTATTGCGGAACTAATGTGCTCAACGCCTTTCGGCATCAACGAATGGTTCACGCGTGAAGTTGAGCTGCGGCCGATGCGAGCTTTTGGGGAAACGACGTGCAGAGTCTGCCCGTGTCGACGTGCCGGGAAGAGCTGCAATTGCTCGGACTTGCCTCGTTCTTCTTCTGGCAGACACACCGGAGCCAAAGAGCACGTGCTGCACAGTCGCTCGTTTTCCGTCACAGGCGGCCGGAGTTCAGAACGCCGCAATTCACGAGCCCGCTCGACGGCTTGCCGAAGGTCATCTCTCGCGACTTCGTCGATGACAACTTTCGCTGTGACGTTGTCCTTGTGATATCGAATGCGAGCTTCCAGAACTGGCTCATTCAAAATCTCCGCAATCAAAACGGCATAGGCAATCGCTTGAATGCGATCACTGGGCCACGGTGCCGGGCTGTTATCCGCGTCCCGTCGACATCGTCCCTTCTTGTGTTCGTAGGCAATCCACTGTCCGTCACGTCTGCGAACGGCGTCGGCCTTGCCTGTCAGTCCCCATGCTTCACTGGACACCTGAAACGAGCGTTTCTCTGGCGAGATGTCATCTTCCGGCACAATATCATCGTGCAGCCGACGACCGGCATAGACGTTTGCATCGGCGACGTAGATCTCTTCAACTTCTTCCAAATAAAACAGCCGTTCACAGTACAGCATGGCGTGCAGGGCCATGATGCGAATGGGCGGTTCGGGATCAGATTGATCTTCAATTGAAGGTAGATCCGGCAAAGGCAGTCGCGGCGAGTTTTGGATCGCGATTGTTGTCGCAAAGCATTGATCCGCAGGTGAGTTG
>JBDNHX010000488.1:0-34010 GCA_041688565.1 Planctomycetaceae bacterium | reverse complement strand
TGTCCCGCACGGCCGTCCAATGGGTGCTGGAGAACGGCTAACGGGACTTGCTTCAGTCGTCATCAACCACATCCTGCTGCCGTACTGTGAGCAAAGAACATGGGCGATCCCGCAGAACGCGGCGCGGCGTGCTTCCCAGCAAATCTCTGACGAGTCCAGAACGCCCGGTTGCTCCCATCACGATCAGATCTGCTGAGTACTTTTGGGCCGCAGCGATGATCTGTTCATGCGGAACTCCTCGTTCAAGCACCAGCGTATGAACCACTCCTGCAACCACTGTGAGACCAACTCGATCTCACCAAGACTCAAAGGCGTCTCTTCGTTGCCGTCTTCAAGTTCAGGAATTTTAAACGCCGCTCAATAATACACTCCGCCAAACAGACGCGCTCCTCCGAAGAAACGACAGGCCTGCAAGCGACACAAAAGCGGATGCCTGGAATTATCACAGGCCCGGACCATGTGAGCATGAAATTCTCTGTCACACTGAGCCCTGGAACGGCCTGACGCAAGACACGCATCGTGAGTTGCGCACGACGGCCGAAAGTCGGCACCGAAACTACCCTGAGCCAGAAAGCGATTTCCTCCCCACGAATTCCCCGGGCCGCATGGTCTCCACGGAGGACATCCACCGGGGCCGCCAGCCTGGACTGAATGCAGGTCAATGATCATAAAACAAAACAGAGCCAGCAGGAATAAACGTACTGCCTTCATCGGGAATCCTTTCAGGAGGAGTGAGAGGTTTCAAGTGCCTCAGGAAATCATCAATGATGTCGAAGAGAATGGTGTAAATTCAGGAATGAAGGGTAGCATCGGCAAGACAGGAAGTCCACGTCGCCGACATGCATCTCATCTCTGAAGAATCGCTTACCCTACCTTTCATGGTTTTACTTGGCAGAGCCCACAACCCCGGCAGGACGAAAACCGGACCCGACGAACTTGCCGTCGCCAAGTTCGCGTCTGGCAGCGTCCGCCAGCACAACAAGTCGCGCGACAACCTCGGGATTTTCTGCGGCGACGTCGTGTGCCTCGGAGGGATCTGTCGCCAGATTGAACAATGACTGCTTCAGCGGGGTTGTGACATATTTTGCCGGGACACCATCGCGTCCGCCGGGTTGCCCGTTCAGAGTCCGATAGTCGTGGTCAAAATGAAGTTTCCATGGCCCGCTGCGGACGGCCTGCAGTTGGCTTCCGTAATAAAAGCAGTAAGCCTCGTGAGGAGACACCGCGCCCTCTTCTGCTGCCATCAGAGGCCAGATGCTGCGGCCATCCAGACCATGTTCAGGCAATGTGGCCCCAATCAGCTGAGCGACTGTCGGAAGGATGTCGATCGTCATCGCCGGCTCGTCACAGGTCGTCGCCGCCGGAATTCGTCCGGGCCATCGCATAAGACAAGGGACACGGCATCCGCCCTCAAACATCGTGCCTTTGCCTTCGCGGAGTGGAAGGGCGGAACCCGCATGATTGCCGTAACTCAACCAGGGACCGTTGTCCGATGTGAATATCACCAGCGTGTTTTCGTCGAGCCCGTTACGCGAAAGTGCGTCCATGATTTGACCCACGGACCAGTCCACTTCCATCACCACATCACCAAACAATCCTTCACCACTTCGTCCGCGAAATTTGTCCGACACATACAAGGGAACGTGAACCATGCTGTGTGGCACGTACAGGAAAAAAGGGCGGTCAGCATTTCGATCAATAAACGACACCGCATGTTCTGTGTACTGCGTTGTCAGTTGTGCCTGCTCTTTATCAGTGACCTCTGCCACGACAGTTTCATTGCCTTCGATCAGCGGCAGATGCGGCCAGCGTTTCAGGCGATCGTCTATCGAAAGGTGCTTAACTTTCGGATGAAACGGCCACATGTCATTGCTGTAGGGCAGTCCAAAGTATTCGTCGAACCCATTCTGCAAAGGCAGGAATTGGCGATGATGGCCCAGATGCCATTTCCCGAAGCAAGCAGTCGCATAATCCTTTTGCTGACACAGCTCTCCCAGGGTGACTTCGTTCGCATTGATTCCGATGTCGGATTTTGGCCCAAGCGCGCCCAGAATCCCCAGCCGAACGTTGTAACATCCTGTCAGCAGACTGGCTCGGGATGCGGAGCAGACTGCCTGTGAGACATAAAAATTGCTGAACCGCCGCCCCTCTTCCGCCATCCGGTTCAGGTTCGGCGTGAGTTCCGGCTTGCCCCCGAAAGGCCCGATGTCTGCGTAACCCATGTCATCAATAAAAACAACGACAATGTTGGGAGGCTTCTCGGCAGCGGTTACCGAAAGCCCGGCGATGATCACGCCGCAGACAAACCCAAGCAGATGCAGAACGGTTTTCATAGGAATCATTTCCAGCACGCGAAAGCCGACACAAACAGTGGCTGCCCATTGTGAACAAACGGCTGCTGACAGGCATTCGACAGAGTGGGTAAATTTCGTGGATGGAACGAAATTCCATGCACAGCCTACGCCATGATGATCTGACGAGAATGCTCCGAAGCTAAAAGGAACATTGTACATATTGTCAAAAGCCGAATGTCTTCTTATTGCCTTCTCATTACCAATCAGAACGCGGGCGGTCTGACCGTGCATACGGCGGGTGTTGAGGATGTCGCGGGGCATAACAGCCTGCTGAATCCCGATGATGCCAAGACGCTGCAGGAAACGACGACGAAGTACGATGCCTTGGGCAGAAGCGTGGCCAGCACGGTCTAGTTGGAGCCGCTGTGGCTGGTGGATGTGGCGACTCCACCGATTGCTGGACTTGGCGGAATTGCAGGAACTCAGGGTCTAACGACTCAGACGCTGTACGATGCCGATTTGATGTACGGTGCCGGTTTGGAAGCCAGCGGCGGAATGACCGTGACAAACCCACTCGGTGGTACGTACACTGTATCGCTGAGTGCGGCGATTACGAAACTTGGGCAGACCATTGCTCAGGGCGGATCCGGAATCACCTTCGCCGCCGAGGGAGCATCAAAGGGGGCTCTTTGATGCAGACGTCACGGAATAAGGCATGTTTTTGTATTAGAAACATCAATTGAGCGATCATGGGGGAGCGATTACGGAGACACAGCGGACACAGCACTTTGTTGACAGGTAGCAGGCAATGCGATTGAAACTCGCAGCACGCGTTACTTTAATGCCAACGACCCGAATCGCTTTGAAAAATGCCGCACGGTCATGACATACGACTGAGCGGGCCGAGTTCTGACGCGAACCGAAGCACCGGGCACGACAGAAGTCGGCACAGAAAGTTACACCTATTATCTGGGCGGACGTCAGAAGACTCGCACGGATGCTCGAGGCAAAGTCTGGACCACGACATACGCCAGTTGCTGCGGGCACACGGTGGCTTCGAAGAATCCGCTGGGACATGGATCGATTACCAATCAGAATGCTGGCGGTCTGACCGTGCATACGGCGGGCGTTGAGGATGTCGCGGGGCATAATAGCCTGCTGAATCCTGACGACGCGAAGACACTGCAGGGAACGACCAGAAAGCATGATGCTTTGGGCAGAAGCGTGGCCAGCACGGTCTGGCGGAGGCGTTGGGACTGGTCGATGTGAATAATGAAAGTCCGCCGATTGCGGGATTGGGCGGCCAAGAGCATCGCGATTCTGGATGAAGAGGCTTTGCTGACGACTCTGGCGTATGTCGATCTGAACGTGATGGCGGCGGGGATGGCGAAGACTCCGGAAGAGTCGCCACATACGTCGGTAAAGGCTCGCGTGGATCACTGCCGCGAACTGGGGATTCTGGATAACGTTGTGAATCAACCGGCGGATCGGACTCACAGGGAGACTGCGGCGGAGGATGAGGCGTTTTGGTTGGTGCCGGTGGCGGATGAACGGGCGGTTGCTGCGATGAAGACCCCCTCATCTGGCCTGTCGGCTCGCGTCGGCCAGAGCGGTGCCGACGCAACGCTAAGAGTCTCCCCCGACGCGGGGGAGAAGGGACTGGGACGAGAGCTTGGTGATGGAGCGGAGTGTTCAGGGAAGGCAGAGGGCGCGGATGGAGACCTTCGGTCGCTGAGTGTGGCTCGGTCCGGAGACCGGCCACAACGAGCTGAGTGTGGCTCGGTCCGGAGACCGGCCACAACGAGGGGCCAGCCACAGCGGTGGGGCGCCGTTGGTGTAGGGCTCGATGATTTCGAATGCGACCGTGATTGCAGCAGCGATTGGCTGCGGAGCAGCCGCGTATTGATAGCCTCGGGCTTCAGCCCGAGGGATCTGTCTTGGGCCGTTTGCATCCGCGTGATGCCGCGGCTCCAGATACACCGGTCAGCCTGCTTACATGGCGCTCTCAGGTGCCGGACACCACCGAAACCATCGGCCCTGCACTTGGAACCAGATTGCGTTACCGGCAGTTCACACCTGTTTACAGCCCTGGGATCGGGTCGGCGGCAACAAGCTGTTGACTCAGTTCACGAGGCAGCCCCGGCTGCAGCTGCAACTCGCCCACGTCGAACACTGTATGCAGGATCGTCGAAATCAGATTCGAAATCCTCACCGGACTCGAAGCAGCCTCCGCGGCATCCCGTGTTGACTGGCCAATCACCTGTCCCATGTTCAGCCCGCCGCCGGAAATCAGCAGCGGTGCCAGTCCGCCCCAGTGGTCGCGTCCACCGCCCGCATTGATACGAGGCGTACGTCCCATTTCGCCACAGGCAACCAGCATGATCCGATCATCCAGGCCACGCTGATGAATGTCCTCAATAAATGCCGACAACGCATGATCCAGGGGGCCACCCATATATCGCATGCCCTCTTCCATGCCGACATTGTTAACATCTGCATGCATGTCCCAGACAAAATTCGTCGTGACCGTGACGAAACCACATCCGGCTTCGCAAAGTCGACGAGCAAGCAACAGCAGCTTTCCCAGACTCTGAGCATTATCAACGTAGTTCTTATGATTGTTCCATTTGCGGCTGATGTCATCCGCACGCAGCAATGGTGCCGTATCGTATCGCTGAACGGTAGCCCGATCTTCCTTCGACAGATCAAAGGCATCCGCAACTCCGCCCACGATCGCATCAAAGGCCTGCTGCTGAATTCGATCCAGCCCGTTCAAAGCTCCCGACTGATCCACAGAGCGACGGATCACATCCAGACTTTTCAGCAGCAGTCGTCGATCCTCAAGGCGCGACCGATCAAACTGCAGCCGCATGTTTTCCTGAGCCTCCCCCTGCGCACCGGGGACAAACGGCCGGTAGCCGCTTCCCAGAACTCCCGTTGACGTGAAGTCTCCGAAATTTGTGACCGCCGGCTGAGCTTCCTGAACCACAGCCTGTGGAAACAAGGCCACATTGGTAGGAATGCCGCTGCCTTCGCGGTTGGTGCCGGCAACGCGTGCGTAGAGGGATCCCAGGTTAGCGTTCAGAGTGTCGCGGCTGACGATCGGCTTTATGTCATGATTTGCATCGCCCGTCACAAAGGAGCGAACAATGGACAGCTTGTCGGCCAGCCCGGCCAGACGCGGAAAGGTTCCCCCGAACGTGATCCCCGGGATCTTCGTCTGCACTTCACCCGTCACACTCTGAATACCCACGGGAGCCGTCATTTTTGGGTCAAACGTTTCTGTTTGTCCGGGTCCGCCGTGCAGGAACAAAAAGATGACCGATTTATCCTTCACCACCGCATTGGAACCAGCGGCCTGAGCGGTCTGCTGCAGCAGGCTGGTTAACTGCAGGCCACCCAGGGCCAGACTTCCCGCCTGCAGGAAATTCCGGCGGCGCGAGAGAGCATCGCGATCCCAAAAGCTGAGCATGAGGGAACCTCGGAGGTGGGTGAAGAGCGGAGGGTGATTCAGGTCAGGATCGCCAGCGTGACATTTTCCACACGCCCGGTCAAGCGCTGACCGGGTCGATCAGTAATTCGTGGCCATTCGGTGCCGCCGTTTGTCGTTGGGAAGATTCGGATATCGGTGGATTCTCCAGCGGTGGCACTCAACGCCGTTAAGCATTTGATAGCGTCCGAACCAGCGAATAACCCCCTCATCCGGCCTATCGGCCACCTTCTCCCCCTTCCAGAGGGAGAAGGGACTTCGACAAAGCCGCTGAAAACATGTTTCAGGGGCTGAGGGAAATCAGCTTCGCGGCTGCGTTCTCAACCGACGAAACCAGTGCCTGCAAGAATCTGGCTGCCGGCGCACCGTCGATCACACGATGATCAAACGTCAGACTCAGCGTCATCAGCTGGCGTATCTGGATTGTTCCATCGTCGGCAACAACAGGCTCCTTGCGAATGGCTCCGAGCCCAAGAATGGCGGTCTCGGGAAGGTTGATCACGGGCGTAAAGGCATCAATTCCAAAACCGCCAAGATTGGTCAGCGTAAAGACGGCGCCCTGTATTTCTGAACTCGACAGCCTGCCGTTGCGAGCCCTTGCAATAACCTTCGCGGATTCCGCTGCCAAACTGATCAGAGACTGAGTCGCGACGTTGCGCAGCACGGGCACGATCAGGCCTTCCGGAGTGTCGACGGCCAGTCCAAGGTGAATCTGGTCAGGATCTGGCAGAACGATGGAGTCGCCGTCCCAGCGTCCTGCCAGCAACGGAAACTGAACCAGAACTCCCGCCACCAGCTTTGCTACGATGTCGTTAAACGTCGGCAATGGCGTCTGGCCTGATGATTTGAACTGATCTCGGAGGCTGACCAGATTTGTCGCATCGGCTCGAGTGGTAATGGTGACCGGGACCGTTTGTCGAGCGCTCTCTGAAAGTCGATCGGCGATAATTTTTCGACGACCTGAGATCATAATTCGTCGATCGCTTTGCAAACTTGTTTTCGCCGGGAAGCTTGCAGCCGTCAGAACATCACGCTCACGAATTCGCCCATCTCGGCCGCTGCCAGACAGCCTTTTCAGATCGACTCCCAATTCTCCGGCCGCACGTCGGGCGCGAGGAGTGACCGCCTGAACTGAAGTCTCCGATGTTGTCGCTGCGACCATTTTTTGTGGACCCACGGCCTCCGCAGTGACGTCGAATTCCGTGATCCGTCCTCCGGCGCCAGACCCGACAACAGTCTGCAGATTGACATTCAATTGCCGCGCCATCCGACGGATGGAAGGTGATGCTGCCGGCCGATCACTGACCATCTCAGCCGTATCATCTTCAATTGTTTCAATGGGTGATGAACTGTTCGCGGAATCGGCCGCCTGAGAAAATGACTCGCCTTCTGTGACCAGATATCCGACGACGGCACCCACTTTCAGAACTGTCCCGGGCTTTGGTTCGTCATTTGAAATACGCAAAATCCCCTCATCGACGGCTTCGATTTCCTGCAGGGCCTTTTCGCCTTCCAGTTCAAACAGGATGTCGCCTCGTCGAATCGCGTCTCCGTCCTTTTTCTGCCATCCTGCAAAGATGCCTTCTTCCATGGACCAGCCAAGCCGAGGGATTGTGATCTCAAACGCCATAGCAATTCATCCAGAGAAACAATGCAATTAAGTGCGCGCCGGGAACATCTTCCCGCGAGTGCAGTGTAGTCACGTGCTGGTGTCTGTGCGATCATCTGCGCTGACGAAAACACATCAGGGAACGTCGGCCTGTTTTCTGCGACTGAATTCCGGGGTCAGCCTTCAGGCGACAAGAATTCCGCCGAGGAGACTTCGGCCTGCATCGCCCTCCAGACTTGCTCCACGTGGTGCCGTTCCGTGGCTTCGGCTCCGATGGACACGCGAACCATCCAGCGCCCATCCAGGATTGCGGGCGTTAAATAGGTAAAGCCCGAGCGATTCAGCCGATCGACCCAGGCGCGAGTAAACTGATCCAGTGATTCGCCCGTCAGATTTGCGCCCGTCAGATTTTCTGGTTCGTACCGCAGGCAAACAGTCTGCAAAGGCACAGCGGCCAGAACTTTCCAGCCCGCTGCAGCAGACACCTGGCCGGCCAGCCAGCGAGCGTTCTCGATGTCTCGTCGAAGCCGTCGCTGCAGTCCCGTGACTCCCTGTTCTCGAATCAGGAACCATAACTTTAGCGATCGGAAGCGGCGTCCCAGCGGCAGTCCCCAGTCGCGAAAATTTTTCACCTGTCCATCTGCTGCGGTCTGCAGATAACTGGGATTGGTCGACATGACTCGAATCAAATGCTGGGGATCACGAACCAGATACACGGAACAGTCGAAGGTTGTGCCGAGCCACTTATGAGGATTGAGCACAATCGAGTCTGCGGTTTCAATTCCGCTCCACAGACCACGACACTCGGGCAGGATCATCGCAGAACCTGCCATAGCCGCATCAACGTGAAGCCATAGCCCGTGTTGCCTGGCAATCTCGCCAATGGCCCCGACAGGATCGACGGCCGTTGTCGTTGTTGTTCCTGTTGTCGCAACAACAGCGCACGGCACTCGTCCGGCCGCCAGGTCCTTTTGGACTTCCATCTCCAGCGCGTCGGGTTTCATGGCGTAGTCGGAGTCATGCTCAACGACGCGAATATTGTCGCGCCCAAATCCTGCCAGCAAAGCCGCCTTGTCGACAGAACTGTGACTATGGGCCGTCACATAAATGACAAGCGGCCGATCTTCCGCCTGAAGCCCGCCGCGAACCAGTCCATATTCTGTCGTCCTCTCCCGTGCCGACAAGAGAGCTACCAAAGTACTGGTGGAAGCCGTGTCCTGAATCACACCGCTCCATGCCTCTGAAAGCCCAACCATCTGCCGCAGCCAGTCCGTGGCAACCTCTTCGATCTCCGTCAATGCCGGGCTGGATTGCCAGGCAAGCCCCAGCACTCCAAAGCCGGCACTGAGCAAATCGCCAAGCACGCTCGCAAGCGAACTGTTCGCGGGGAAGTATCCAAAGAATCGCGGGTGCTGCCACAAGGAAAGACCAGGCAGAATCACTTCGTCCACGTCTTTCAGAATCGAATCAAACGACTCGGGCAGATCGGGCGGACTGGCAGGAAGCATCGCCCGAATTTCGCCCGGTTCCGTCTTCGCCATCACAGGCAGTGATTCAAGCCGCGTCCGGTACTCGGCAATCCAGTCGACAATCGCATGGCCGTACTTCCGAAATTCTTCAGGCGTCATTAATACTTCCTGGGGTCAGATTCAACATGGATCTCCGCATCACAGCCATTGTAAATAGCGGCGATGGGCATCGGCGCGAATCATAGCGAAACCAACACTGACTTCGTAATTTGCCTTTGCTCAGCGAATTTGCGTCGCTGTTGTCGTTCTTCATTCGCCACGTCCAGGGGGATCTGGCGGAGATATTCTGAGAACGACGGTTACGCTAAAGAACGGGGCCAGGCCCGTTCGATGATGACGAGGGAACTCGCATGATGCGAGACAGGCAGATATTGCCGAACGACGCGTCGGCCACGGACGGGGTGGTTATGTACGAAACAAACTTTGGATTTCATCGCCAGCCGTTTCAATGTGCCGACCTTGCGCGGGCATTCTTCGTTTCGGAATCGATTCGAAGTATCCTGCCACAGTTGCTGCACGCGATGCGATCCGATCTCGGCATTGCCGTGCTGACTGGGCCTCCGGGCGTTGGAAAAACATCGTTCCTGAAACATCTACAGTTTCAGTTGAAGCACGAAGGCCGAGCCATCATGTGTTCCGGCGCGAGTCTTGAGACACCGACAGAAGTTTTGCAGATGCTTCAGTCTGCTTCGCAGTTGCGAGCGGGTGAGCTTTCGAGCGAACTGCCAGCCGCGCAGCCTGTTCCGACTCGCTGGACAGTGATTGAGCAGATGCGAAAGACGCGAGAATTCTGGGGACCAATTCTTCTGTTCATTGATGATGCGCAATTGCTCTCCGTCCCAGTTCTCAATGAACTGAGAGCATTCACGGAAGAAGAATGGAACGGGCGAGGTCTGGTCCGCTGTCTTATTTCCGGTCCACTCAGTCTGGAAGAAGAACTGGCCCGCCCCGCTCAGGCGGATTTCAGTCACCGAATTCGCTGCCATGCGTTTCTGCAACCGTTGTCGTCGCGCGAATCGATTGAACTTCTGAGCCGCCATCTTGACGTTGTCGGCGGCCGCCTGCGAGAAGTCTTCAGTGCGCGGGCTCTCGAGCTGATTGCCACAGCTGCGGACGGACTGCCTCGTTGCCTGAGCCTGCTGGCGGATGAGTCGCTGGTTGTCGCGGCTGAGCATGCAAAAAAAGTCGCCGATGAGACATGCGTTCGCAAGGCCCTCGCCAGACTGCAGCAACTGGCGTATGCATGGAATGCATCTCCGTTGCCATCGGATGCTGATTCCTCTTCCATGAAGAATGAACCGGTCTCGACATCGGTCACTCAGCCGGCCGCAGCACTTGGGACGTCAATGTTCGATCGAGCATCCGCGATAGTGGAGATCGGATCGCCCGGCGTGATCGAAATCGGAGGCAACTCCCGCACTTCCAGCCCTGCGAGCCCACTTTCCAACACGAAGGTCGTTGCCACGGCTATCACGCCGACGCAGATCACGCCGACGGCAACCGAGAAGAAAACGGCCGATTTGGAGTTTGGTTTCAGCAGCACTGCAAAGCACTTGTTTGAAGTGGGACACCGCTACCAGCCGGATGCTCTTGAAGCCGTCGATGTCGTCGAAATGGACAACTTTGAACACGATCCGGATTTCAGCACCACGTCAGAACAGAGGATGTTGCCGACGAGCGATCGCCCGCAGACAAATCTGCCTCAGCACCCACAATTGCCAGCAGCGACTGTGGACCAGGCCGTGGCGAACGAACGCACGGCCGCGATGGACGATGAATCAAGAAGCCCTGTTCGTCGGCACAACGGAGGATTTGCGCAGCCACTCTCTGCCGAGCGAAAGACTCCGCAAGTTTACTTCCTGAACGGCGACGACAGCGTCAAAAACAGCAAAGATCGCGACAGCGAGAATTCCGTACCCACGCCGCTTGCAAATACGTCGAACATCGCCGAACAGCCGTCTCTGGAACTGGCTGCAGAAATGCTTTCCAGTCGCATTCCGATCTTCGATCGCTACACATGGCTTTCCCTGGGCCGAGACGTTCCGGCCGGAAACTATAATGTTTCGTCAGCGTCTGAGATGCATCGAGTCACCAATAGCTTTCCGGGCACGAACTTGGTTTTTCACCACAGCGCTCAGCAGTCAGCTTTCCCGACGACCTTTGACGAAGTGCCGATCTTCGATGCGAGCGATTCCGAGATTCTTGCGTCGCTGAGGGATTCGGTCAGCGCTATTGACCGCGGGACGTTCCTACTACACCAGTCGACCGCAACTTCAACATCCGCCGCGAGCAGTCTGGCCGACGACATGCTGCATTCGCCATTCATGAACGACCACATTCCTGAACCGCCTGTCGGTGTGGAACTGTTCAACCCGACCGAACGCTTCAGCGAGATCAGCGACACATCTTCTTCAGAGAACAGAGATTCCGAGGCTGCAGCCACCTTCTCTGAATTCGATCGCCAGTTTATTCGTGACGCCATTCGTTCGAAACTTTCGCAGTACCTGCCTGGCACGCAACCAGCCAATACAACGGACGGCGCCGAGACCGTGTCAGCCGGCACGGATTCCGCAATGCCCGGCGATGCTGTTCCACACGACGGAACCCGCGTTGCGGCAGAATGGCATGATGGACAGCTGCTTTTCGATCACGCCAATTCTGACGCGTTGACCGAAGCGATCTCAAAGCGAGTCCTGAGCAGGCTGTCAGCATCCGCAACAGACGGGGACAATTTTTCACTGAGCTTCGAAGCTGCTCGTGTCGCCCGCGATGAAAATTTAACGCATGCCAGTGCTGAACGAGACACGCCGCCAGAAGAGCGACTGCCGGACAAGTTCTTCACCCTGCCAGTGAACCCACGAACCATTGAATGGGATCTCCGTTCCAGTATGCTGGTCGGCGAAGACATTCGCCCGCTCGCGGATTCTTTGGCATCGCTGCGTGACGAAGTGAACTCCTTTCAACAGACCGGTTGGTCCGAAGTTCCTGACGCCCAGAACAACGTCTCCATCGCCAACCTTGCAGCCGTTGCTGATGTCCCGATGGAATCGTTGGTGTCGATGGCGCGACGCCGACTGGATCAGACGGACACGGAACGGCACCGAAGCCAGGAGACGCCAACATCAACAGTTCTAAACGCAGCCGCGGAAGCAGCATCATTCCGAACTGCAGCCACGGTCGCTCCTGAAGTTAAGCCTTCCGCAAAGGTCTCCAATGGTGATCAGGAAACGGCTTCGGCAGACATTAGCTCCGCCGGTGGTCCCGGGACGGCCTTCAGCCAGCTGTTTACCCGCCTCAGGAAAATTCGAACCCAGTCAGCAGAAAACCGATAAAAAGCGATGGACCGCGTCGCAGCATTTGGCCACCACGAACTGTTCCTGTAACATGCGTCAGGTCGACAACTGCCCAACAGCATGATCAAGGTCAGGGCAATTGAGCGAACGCCTGGTGTTTTCTGCCTTGGCAGTGAGTGTTGGAAGGCCCGACTGAGCAGAGTGAAATCTTTCCTGACAGTTCAGTTCCGGCAGGGTTTCCTGCGGCGATTTTTCGCGACAGCAGGGACCAGAACTGCCGGGAAAAAATGTTAAAGTCCCCGGCAAGAGACATCAGCTCAACCCTGTGGGACTGTCTTCCTCGAATCCGGATGGAACTCGGAGTGTTGTGAAACGCCATGCAGACGGAATCTCTTCCCTTGCAGTCAACGGGCAACGCTCGTGCAGTCAATTCTTTTGACCTGCCGGCCGACGCTTCGTCTCTCTATCGCTACTATGGGGCTCATCTTGTCCCCGGCGGAGTTCGCTTCGCCGTGTGGGCGCCCAATGCACGTGAAGTCTCCGTCATCAGCGATGGAAATGGCTGGACGCCCGGCAGAGACTGGTTGAACTCCAGTGACACAGGGGTCTGGCACGGCACGTTGAAAGGCGTAATCCCGGGCACGCGGTATAAATACGCGGTTCGAACACAAAGCGGCCACCTGCTGGAAAAAGCTGACCCAGTGGCCTTTTATGCCGAAATGCGACCTTATACGGCATCTATCGTCTGGAGCCTGCGTGACTTCCAATGGCACGATTCCGAGTGGCTTCAGCGGCGCGCTCAGACGGACTGGCTGCGATCACCTGTATCCATCTATGAAGTCCATCTGGGATCCTGGAAGCGTCCAAAGGACGGTCGTACGTTCTTTAACTACCGGGAACTGGCTCATTCTCTGGCGGACTATGCTGCCGAAGTTGGTTACACGCATATTCAACTGATGCCAATCACCGAACACCCTTTTGATGGTTCGTGGGGGTATCAGACGACCGGATATTTTGCCCCGACCTCGCGATTTGGATCACCTCACGATTTTCAATACTTCGTTGATCACATGCATCAGCGCGGCATCGGCGTTCTGATTGACTGGGTTCCCGGACACTTCCCGACAGATGTGCATGGTCTCGCCATGTTCGATGGAACATGCCTTTACGAACATGCGGACCCGCGACTGGGCTTCCATCCGGACTGGAATACTCTGATCTTCAACTATGGTCGCCGGGAAGTCACTGAGTTCCTCATGTCCAGTGCGAAGTTCTGGTGCGACGTTTATCACGTGGACGGTATTCGCGTCGACGCCGTGGCATCAATGCTGTATCTGGACTACTCCCGAGATTCGGGCCAGTGGATTCCCAATCAGTATGGCGGTCGCGAAAACCTGGAAGCCATAGACTTCCTGCGTCAGTTCAACACGATCATGCACGCCGACTTTCCAGGCGTCATGACGATTGCGGAAGAATCCACGGCATGGCCCGGAGTTTCGCGCCCGTGTTACACCGGCGGACTTGGATTCACGATGAAGTGGGACATGGGCTGGATGAACGACACGCTGCGTTTCATGCGGCGTGATCCCATTTATCGAAACTTTCATCTGTCGGACCTGACCTTCCGCAGCATCTACGCATTCTCCGAAAATTTTGTGCTGCCGCTGTCTCACGATGAAGTGGTGCACGGCAAGCAGTCCCTGCTTTCGCAGATGGCGGGTGACACGTGGCAGAAGTTTGCCAATCTCCGCCTGCTTCTTGCCGGACAGTTCACCGCGCCGGGCAAGAAACTGCAGTTCATGACGACTGAAATCGGTCAGTGGACGGAGTGGAATCATGACGCCGAAGTGGACTGGGTCCTGCGAACTTTCGAAACACACGAAGGCATTCGCCGGATGATGTGTGATTTGAATCGCCTCTACGCAAGTGAGCCAGCACTGTATGACGGCGATGTGGTCTCCGAGGGCTTTCAGTGGATTGTTGGTGATGACCAGACCAACGTCGTCGTCGCGTTCCAGCGCCAGACTCGCGATGGTTCCGAAGTGATTATTGTCGTCAGCAACCTGACACCGGCTCCTCGTGAACGTTATCGCATCGGTGTTCCAACGCCAGGCTTCTACAAGGAAATCTTCAACAGCGACGCAGCGTGGTATGGCGGCGCGGGGGTTGGAAATCAGGGCGGCGTTTATTCCGGGCCTGAATCCGCACATGGCCGGATGAGCAGCATCTCCATCACAGTTCCGCCTCTGGCAACACTGTGCTTTAAGGCCATTACCGCGACAGCGATCGCAAAACCCCTGCCAGAATAACAACGAAAAGCGGCAGTGAAGTCAGGAAATTCTGACACCATTCGCTACTATGCACCGCTGGATTTCAGCTCTTGAGCCTGCAAGGCAGGCAGCTTACGAAACCCGATTTCAACCTCAGGAAAATCAAGAAGCCATCCCAATGAAATGCCTGACACTAAGCGGCGTCTGCATGAGTATCCTGACGCTGACTTTTGCCGGATGTTCAGAGACTGCGGTCGATGTAACGACCACAGATAAAACAGAACTTGTCAATTCATACTGCCCGATCATGGGCAGTCCCGTTGACGCGACAGATCTTGAGCCCTCGCTGGTAAAGGACTGGAACGGCAAGAAAGTTGGTTTCTGCTGTCCGCCTTGTCTCGAAGAATGGGACGAACTTTCCGACACGGAAAAAGCCGACCGGATTGCAAAACCGCCTCAGGGCCACAGCGATACTGTGCACGACCACAACAGCGCCGCCGAAACCAGTTCCACTTCAACAGCTCCCGAACCGACCGTTGTTGAGACGCCTGTATCGCAATAAGTCCCGCGATGTTGGGGACGGGAAATTCTGGCTGACTTCATGATTCATCATGGCACACGAATTCCTGGTGAAACAGGACACCGGCCAGCCCGTGATTTTTAATTGTGTCGTCCGAAGACATGCATGTTATGCCTGACACTGAACTGCCGCCTGCTGAAGTGATTGTTGACGAGGCGCCGATGACCGGCAGATTCAACATGACCATGGATGCGACGATGCTTCAGCTGGGGGCGTTTCGAAGCGTTAGCGTTGTCCGAGTTTATCAGTGGTCGGCACCGACAATCACGTTGGGTTATTTTCAGGCGACAGCGGGTCCTCAGGAAAATCCATTCCCGAGCCTTCCGAACGTCCGGCGACTCTCTGGCGGCGGAGCGATTCTGCACGACCAGGAACTTACCTATTCCTGTGTTCTTCCGACGACTCATCCAGTGCGACAGGACCCGTCATCTCTTTATACAGCGGTGCACTTGAGCCTGATCAGCCTGCTCAGGAGATGTGGTATCGATTGCTCCCTGCGCAGTGAATTTGATGCGGCGCAGCCAGAACAACCGGAGATCGATCCGGAACTGACCTCGCAACAAGCAGAACCGTTCCTTTGCTTCCTGCGCAGAAATCCCAGCGACATCGTCCACGCTTCCGGGGCAAAAATTGTGGGGAGTGCCCAGAGACGCCGGAAGGGCATTACCCTGCAGCATGGAAGCATCCTGTTGTCGGCATCTCACATCATTCCTTCTGTCCCGGGAATCCAGGAACTCAGCCCTGAATTCGACGCCCCGCGATTCAGCCGAGACCTTGGAGCGGCAATTGCGCAATCCATCAGTAACGAATGGAAATTTCGTAGCTACAGTGCCGAAGAACTGTCTGCATTCGCTAAAATGGAACAGAACGACTCCACCTTTTGACGAACTTGCGGAACCCGCCACGACATTAGGCCAGAAACGCGGCCAGTAAACTGAAGACCATCGCAGCAAAATCACGGAATAGGGCCGGTAACTTCTGGCAGGACGCGTTTTTCATTAGGCCTCTCTCTTGATAGCGGCTGCACTGGGGGAAGTACAAACGCTGGCGATGTTGCAAAACTGCAACAGAGTCGACGCCGGGCCGATCAAAAAAAATCTTCACCACTGTGAAAAAGGCCAGAGGAGAGTGGAGCCGGGAGTTGCAGTTCGGCGATTTTCACTGAAAATGAAATGAACGATGTCCAACAAAACCGAAAACGGCTCTTGAACAAAGCTAAAAATGGTCAGGAAAACGTTTTGAAACGGCTTTAATCGGGCACTGGTGATCACATTCGCCAGCAAGATAAATTTCTGTACACCAGTACTTTTCTTTGGTGCATTCGAACCTTTTTAAGCAATTTTGTGCAGGCGTTCATCCTTTTAATGCTGGCAGTTGCGAAATGAATTGCTACATTCTAAATCTACCGAACACTCACGCATCCTGTCTATTTGCGCCAAGATCCCCTGTTCGCAAGCCTCTCAGAAGGGCTTCGTATTCCTTCGGAGTTTCTCAGTTATGGTCGCAGCGGAACTGAAAGTTGTCGGCGGAAAACATGCCGGCCAGGTCATTCCCCTGAATCGGCGCAAGTTTCTGATTGGTCGGGAGCAGGATTGCCAGCTACGTCCGAACAGCGACATGGTGAGTCGCCACCATTGCGTTTTCAGCATTGACGATTTCTCTGTGCGCCTTCGTGATTTGGGCAGCACTAACGGCACGCTGGTAAATGGCGAGCGTATTCGGAAAGAAACAGTTCTTGGGGCCGGTGACCGCATCGTCATCGGTAATCTTGATTTTGAACTCGTGATTCAAGCCGGCGTAACGGCCTCGGAAGCAGACAGTAAGTCCATGCCGGCGATCCCACTTACCGCCGAGGATACTCAGGTCACATCTCGCACCGTTCTGGAACTGCCAACAGCTCCGTTAACCGTGACAGCGCCAGTGGTCGCTCAGCTAGAGGCACCACCAGCCGAAGTCTTTGCACAACAGGCACCGCCAGTTCAGATGACTGAGCCTGCTCTGATGCCGGCTGGGCAACTGATGCCGCAACAGTATCCCTATCAGCCAATGATGCAGCCAATGGGCTATCCGGGCGGCATGTACGGCCAAATGCCATATCAACCAATGATGCCCGGCTATGGCCAGATGTATCCTCAGATGATGCCGCAAATGATGCCGCAAATGATGCCTCAGATGATGCCAGGCATGGCGTATCCGGGGCAGGAGCCTGCGGTTTCAGTGCCACAGGAAACGCTAAGCGCTCCTGGTGCGATTGAGGTGGCTCTGCCTGACCCATCCACGACAGGTGCAAAAGATTCGGAAGTTGCGAAAGGAAGCAGCGGGTCCAGTACTTCCGACACAGCAAAACCTACCGGTGCAGCCGACGCGATTATCAAGCAGTACATGGGACGTCGACCGGGCAATAGTTGAGATCAATTCATACACCTTCCCCAGTACGGGCTTGTGGCTTTTCCGCAGGCCCGTTCTTCGTTTCCAGAGACAGCTTTTGCTGTCACCTGATGCTTGTCAGAGAGAATTGACGATGGCCGAACCAAACGATGTGCAGAGAAAGTACCGAGAGTTCCTCGACCTTATTCCGCTGACTTTGGCGCTGGCCGGTCTGCCGGCAAGCGACCACGGTAAATACTTTACGGCCGAACAGATTGAATCGCGGCTTTTCACAATTCGTCACGCCTGGAAAGCAGCTCGCCAGATCGCCCGCGAATGCATTCAGCCAGCCAATTCACAGCCCGCAACAACGGACGTCTAATGTGTGGAAAACTGCCCGCGCATCGGACCCAGATCAGAATCGGTCGACGAAGGCAGCACGATTGACGGCGCACATTACATCGGACCGCGAGAAACATCGCCCTGCGACTCACGGCTGAAAATTTAGCAGACTGCGTCCAAAAAAAAAGATGTCGCTGCCGACATCTTCTGATCCTGCCGTTGATAAAGATTTAATATCCGGGGAAACATGGTGGTCACCAGCGAGTTTGTCAGCCCGAGCCAAACCAGCGAACGTTCACTGTCGACGGATAACTTTATTCTGAAGCCCGGCGATGGTTTGGTTTCCCAAGTTTGAATGGAGCTTTTCTGCCGCGGAAACCGTCAAGGTTTCAGGAAGTGCAAGTCTGTCTTGCCGCTCTCCGAAACGCCTGACGCGTTCCGCGACAAGTCTTGAAACGGGAAGCAGATCGCAGCTGTTTTCGAACCAGACGAATAGCAGGATCCCTGACAGGGGTCAGCGATAGACAAAGACCAGATACAATGACCCCAAAACCATCAGCGCGACCAGGACGGCATCAGGCTCAACCACCCACAGTCGCTTCTCGGCGCGATAGAGCAGACAAAGCAGAGTCACACAGGTTGTCAGCACAACACAAACGCCGGTAATGGCATTAACCGGCGAAACAAGCGATAGAATCGGTTCGGAGCTCACCGAATCTGTCAGCCCCAGAATCAGCATGTTGAACGCGTTGCTTCCAAAAATATTGCCGATCGCCATATCGTGGGATTTCAGCCTGATGGCCGAAAACGTTGATATCATCTCAGGAAGCGATGTCATGAACGCCACAAAAACGGTCCCAAAAAATGTTCGACCCAATCCTGTCGAAACAGCCAGGGCATCGGCAGTGTGAGCCAGTTTGGGAGCCACTAAAAAAATCACCATGGCACAGGCAACGAAACCCGTTACGTTCGCAGGAAGACGGCGAGCATGCCCGGTCGGTTCGTCGGCAGGAAGGGCTGTGGTGAGAGAAACTTTCTGATCCATGTACAACAGTCTGGCACAGAAACCGTATGTAAAGATTAATCCCCAACTGCACGCGCCCAGATGGAGGAAAGTCCATTTGGAACGCAGCAAAATGCCCAGCACTGCAATGGCCGTCATCAGGCAGGCGACAATTCCAGACAACGAATGGGCAACCGCATTACGGGAAAGAATGCGACCCGGAGTTCGAGAGACCAGATCCAGCATAGCAAGAATGAACAGGTTGATCAGGGAACTACCGAGGACATCCCCCGCCGTCAGGTCATAGGCTCCCATGCGCACCGCGTTGAATCCAAGTGAGAACTCCGGAAGGCTGGTCGCACCCGCCAGCAGAACCAAGCCTGTCACGGTCTTTCCAAGCCCCGACTGATCAGCCAGTCCATCTGCAAACTTCGATAAAAACATGGCAGCCACAACAATCACCGCAGCCAAAACCCCAAAGGTCAGTAACTCTGACATACGCCCCCCTCTGTGAAGCAATCAACATAATTCAAGCCAGCCCAAAGCCAAGTAAATTTCTTCCCCAACACCAGGGCGGTGACTACGTTCCATCTCGTCCCAGTCCCTGCTCCACGAACCGATTCTGACGCGGATGCTTGACACTCCTGGGAAATGCGAGTACTTTCCGGGCTGAATCCGGAAGGAACAGCGTAACAGTGGATATTTTTCCGCTGCTGACCGATTTTTCTTCAGGAAGTTTGCTGTTTGTCAGACCCTGAACCGCCTTCGAGGAACCTGAAATGGACAAGATGTAGGTCTTACTCCATTTCTCCGATATTCAGAGAGTTTCACATTTTGAAATGTGCTTTGGAATCGGCAAGGTATTCGGCAGAGACTTCTGTTGACTTCGAAAAGTGGGACATAGCTCCCGCTTTTTTTTTAACCACGCACAGCACAACTAGACACCCAGTCATGAATGGCACGGAAATCCTCAGAATTGTCGATGCGATCCACCGCGACAAGGCAATTGACGCCGAAATCGTGTTTGAAGGGATCGAGCAGGCAATTTTGTCAGCAGCGCGAAAGCACTTCTCCGAAGAGGAGCAACTTGAAGTTCGCATCGATCGCGAGACCGGGGAGCCGGCCCTGATCTGCGACGGACGCATGCTGGATCCGGAACTTTTGGGTGATCTTCTGGGTCGAATTTCCGCTCAAACTGCCAAGCAGGTGATGATTCAGAAGATTCGTGAAGCAGAACGCGATACGCTTTACGAAGAATATCTGGAACTCCGCAGCCAACTAATCTCTGGGCAGGTGACTCGCGTTGATCGCGGGACGGTCATCGTTAGTTTGGGCAAGGTCGAAGCCATTTTGCCTCGCAGTGAGCAGATCCGAAAAGAAAATTATCGGACAGGCGACCGTGTGCGCGCGATCGTTCTCGACGTCCGAAAGGCGGGTTCTCGAGTCCGTGTTATTTTGTCGCGAACCCATGCCGATTTTGTGCGACGACTGTTTGAAGTCGAAATTCCGGAAGTCAACGATCGCGTGATTGAAGTGCGGTCGATTGCGAGGGAAGCAGGAAATCGTTCAAAAGTTGCCGTGTCCTGCAGCGATTCTTCCATTGATTGTGTCGGGGCGTGCGTCGGTGTCAGGGGCGCTCGAATTCGAGGCATCGTTGAAGAACTTGCTGGCGAACGCATCGATATCGTGCGATGGAATGACTCGCTGTCCATTCTGGTGCCAAATGCTCTGCAGCCCGCTGAAGTTGAAGATGTGATTCTTTGCCCAATGCTTGGCAAGGTGATTGTGCTTGTCCGGGAAGATCAACTCTCGCTGGCGATTGGAAAATTCGGTCAAAACGTGCGTCTCGCCTCCAAGCTTGTGGGCTGGGATATCAACGTCATGACGCAGGATCTGCTGGACCAGCAGCTTGATAAGTCTATCGAAGCTTTCTGTGTGATCCCGGAGGTGACTTCGGAACTTGCAGAAAACCTTGTTTCCCAGGGCTTCTTTACTTTTGATGATCTTTCAGTCATTGAACCTGACCAATTGGCAGAAATTGGCGGTCTGTCTGAGGAAGATTGCGACAATATCGTAAATTACGCCGACAGGGAAAGTCAGAGAATCGAAGTGGAAGAAAAGATCGCGGCCGATTTAAGAAAGCAGGCTGCAGCTCAGGGAGAGGTTCCTCGAGCAAAGGTCGAAGCAGCACCGGCGGCGGTGCCGTCAGAGGTTGTCGAAGCAGCACCGGCGGCGGTGCCGTCAGAGGTTGTCGAAGTTGTGGAAGAATCTTCAGCACCAGCAGAAGATGTGTGATGAGTTGACTCAAGGGCAGGGTGTTTTTCCCTGCCATTTCATCCCTTGATCTTCGCAGCGCCGGTGCGAACATCAAAACAGAGGAGACACGGTCTTCAGTAACTGAACTAGGTTTTCGAACGGTTTTTCGTGTGTCTTTTGTTTTGACTGTAATCGGCATTCGCCGGAAACTGATCTTTATCATCGGTTCGTAGTAGCCGTGTTGTCGCGGAAGCCGCCTTTCTGCGGTAAATCGATCAGTCGTTGTGTGAGGTTCTGTGCCGCGTGTGCCTGGGTCAGTGCCCTGTGTCACATTTTGACGGCCTAAGGGGTTATGTTTTGAAGATAAGAATCTTTGCCCTTGCCAGAGACCTGGGCCTCGACAGCAAGGTGTTGATCGAGCTGTGTGAAGAAGCTGGCGTAAAATTGCGCAATGCTCTTGCGACGATCAGTGAAGAAGAACGAGACCAGGTGGTGGCGTATGTCCGCAAAAAAGGGACTCCAGTCACTCAGTCAGTTCCGGCTGTGGAGGTCACTCCTATTCGCGAATCGGTTGCTCATGGCGGTCGTGTTCGAGTGATCGGAACAGGCAGCGTTCGTTCGACCTCAGGTCGCACTTCGCAAGAGGTGGATGATGAGGAGTCAGAAGAAACTGTAGAGGTTCACTATCCTGTGGTCGCTGAAGAGGAAATTCCGACGGCAGTAGAACCGCTGGTGTCTGAGGCCGTCGCGGAAGTTGAAGCTGAACCGCTGGAAGAAACGCCTGTAGAAGAAGTTGTGGCACCGGCAGAGGAAGTTGCTGAAGAACCGGCAGCGGCCACGGCAGAAGAAGTCCCGGTGAAAACAACGGCTGATATCGCGAAGCCGGAAGCGCCCGCGGCAAGACCACCGATCGAGCCGCAGGCTTCCGATGCGATGAAGCGGCCGCGAATGGCGCAGCCTCGCGAAATGCGTCCTATTGGTTCGGTCAAGGACCGTGAGCAGCAGGCCGCAGGGACTCCTGCAAGACCGTCCGGGCCGATTAAGGTCAATAAAGAGAAAACTCAGGCTCGTCCTATTGTTGCCGCCGCGCCGACCTACGTGGCGCCGACGATCAAGAAGCCGAAGCCGCGCGATGAAAAGGCTCAAAAGCCTGACATGTCGTTTAAGGGCATCGTGGACAGCAGCAGCCCGCTGGCTGATCAGCTGAAGGCCCTGCGAACGGCGCGTGAAGAGCATGAACGTGGCGGTCCTGCGCCGGCGGTTGCCAGACCTCGAGGCATGGCAAATCGGGGCTCATTGCTGAAAGAACTTCGTGAGACTCGCGAAGCAGAGCGGCAGGCCAAGAAGCTGAAACGCAAGAAGAAAGCGGGCAGCATCGAGCTGCGAACAACTGCGCAGATTTCGTTTCCGATCACTGTCCGTGCACTTTCCGAGGCTATTGGTCGTCCGGCGAAGTCGATTCTGGGAATCCTGTTCAAGCAGGGCCGAATGGTCACCATAAACGACGAACTGGGCGAAGAAGAGTCCATGGAAGTCGCTATGGAACTGGGCGTCGATCTGTCGTTCAAGCGAACGCGTGACATCGAAGCCGAACTGCTGGCATCGCTTGACCATGAAGATCCGCCGGAACTGATGCGCCAGCGTCCGCCAATCGTGACCATTCTTGGTCACGTAGACCATGGCAAGACGACTCTGGTCGACAAAATTCGTTCGGCAAACGTTGCCTCTGGTGAAGCGGGCGGGATTACCCAGCACATTGCTGCATATCAGGTCAATTACCAGGATCATCTGCTGACATTTGTAGATACTCCGGGCCATGCCGCGTTCGGAGAAATGCGATCTCGCGGTGCCAACGTAACCGACATGGTGGTCCTGGTTGTTGCTGCAGATGACGGCGTCATGCCGCAGACTGTGGAGTGTATCAGCCACGCCAAGAACGCTGGTGTGCCAATCATTATCGCCCTGAATAAGATGGACCTTCCGGGAATCGATGAACAGCGGATTCTTCAGCAGCTGGCTCAACACGAACTCCTGCCGGCCGAGTGGGGTGGCGAGTACGAAGTTGTCAGAACATCGGGTGCCACAGGCAAGGGCGTTGACAAACTTCTGGAAACACTGTTGTTGACGGCTGAATTGCATGAACTGCAGGCCAACCCGGATCGCGAAGGTCTGGGCATGTGTCTCGAAGCGTTCCGCGACGAGGGGCGCGGCCCGATCGCCTGGTTCATCATTGAAAAAGGCACTCTGCGTGTCGGTGACGTGGTGCTCTGCGGATCCACTTATGGCCGCATTCGATCGATGTACAACGATCGCGACGAAGCCATCTTTGAAGCTGGCCCCTCAATGCCGGTCAAGGTTTCCGGGCTTTCTGAAGTTCCGGGAGCGGGAGACCACTTCTTCGTTATGAAAGACATTGAAGAAGCCCGAGAAACGGCACAAAGCCGTTTGCATGAAGGTCGAACAGAGTCGCTGTCTTCTCGTGTCACACCGAGAACGCTGGAAGACATTTTGAGTGCTCCGCGAGAAGGGCAGGGTGTTCAGGAATTACCGCTTATTTTGAAAGCGGATACGCCAGGTTCCATTGAAGCTCTGCGGAGCGAGATTGGTAAATTTGACCATCCGGAAGTCAGAGTCCAGATTATTCACTCGGGTGTCGGCGGGGTAAACGAAAGCGATGTTTCGCTGGCCAGTGCAGCGGGCGCAATTATCGTCGCCTTCCACGTCATTGCGGAAGATCGAGCCCAGTTGCAGGCTGACCGTCTGGGTGTGGAAATTCGGCGATACAACATCATTTATGAAGTTACCGAACACATCAAGCTGGCACTACAGGGTCTGCTGCGACCAGAGCGTGTCGAAGTTTCAACAGGACGAGCCATCGTTCTGCGGACCTTCAGTATCAGCCGATTCGGAACAATTGCCGGCTGTCGTGTCCTGAATGGAACGATCGGCCGAGACAGTCGTGTGCATTTGATTCGCGATCAGAAGGTCATGAACAATTATCGAATCGGATCTTTGAAGCGTGAAAAAGATGACGCGAGGGAAGTCCGAGACGGGATGGAGTGCGGTATTCGGCTCGACGGGTTCAATGACGTCAAGGAGGGCGATCTGCTCGAAGCGTATCGAGTAGACGAAATCAAGCGGACGCTGTAACGCAGAATGGAGGCCAGCGTTGCATCTGGCCTCCCTTCTTGCATCCCTGTGGTTTGTTGAAACCCGTGGGACGAATGAACCGCTGACCTGGCAAGTGTGTCCAGGTCAGCTCCTGATTCACGAAAGCAGCTGTCTATGTCAACCCGACGCACCGCACGAGTCGCCTCCATGATCAGGGAGGTCGTCAGCAGCGCAATTCTTTTTGAACTGCGTGACCCTCGCATCAAGAATGTGACGGTTCTGGGAGCTGACGTCAGCCCGGATCTTCGGTATGCCACTGTACGAATTTCCGTAATGGGCGACGAAAAAGCGTGCTCATTAACGATGCACGGGCTGACTTCTGCCCGTGGGTATCTTCAGTCCAAAGTCGCCGAATACGTAAAAAGTCGCTATGCTCCGGAACTGCGATTCGTCATTGATGACGGAATCAGGAAATCAGTGGAAACCTCTGCCTTACTAAAGGATGTTCTCCCGTCTGACTCAGAAGACGAAGCTTCAGAGAACGACGGAGATTCAGACGTCGAAGGCGATGATGAAACGGAAACGGCAGATTCAGCAGTGGCGGAACCCGGAGAACAGGAATAGGACCATCCTGACTCCTGAACTCTCCGGTGGTATCAGTCGTAAATTTGAATTGTCCTTCAGTCGAACACAGGTCAGCAGGGAACAACAATGGGAACGGCCAAAGCCACAAAGGCAGCCGACAAGTCTCAGGTCTGTCGCAAACTTGTTACAGCCTTGCAGAAGCTGTACGGCAAGTCGGTGCCCAGAATCGACCTCTCCGTTGTGGAAACAATGCTGTTTGCGGCGTGCCTTGAGGACAATCCCTGGCTGCAGGCAGAAGCTTCGCTCAAGAAGGTTCTCACCGGCTACTTCGACCTGAACGAAATCCGCGTCAGCTCGGTTTCCGAACTGGAGCAGACCTTGGCGCCACTCAAGGATGCGGACTGGAAGGGTTTGCGAATTCGCTCCATTCTTCGATACGTCTTTGAAACGACATATTCATACGATTACGAAAAACTGCGTCGCCAGACGCTGGAGCAGGCTGTCAAAACACTGAACAAAGTGAATGACATCACTCCGTTCATGAGAGACTTTATTCTTCACGAAATTCTCGGCAGCCACGTAATCTGTCTCGACAATTCGATGCTGACGGCTGCTGAGTGGCTCGGACTGGTTCCAGCAAAATCCGACCTCGATGAAGCGTCTGAGTTTCTGAAGGGTGGCATTAAAAAATCTGAAGTTTCTGAGTTCTGTCATGTTCTCAGATGTCTGGCGACAGATCCAAAATTCATTCTGCGATTCACGGATCCACCGGATTCTGAACTGTCGATGGATGATGTGATGGACCGTCTGGCCGAACTCCAGGCACCGCCGAAGAAGAAGCCGGCTAAGCCAGCACCCGTTGTTGAACCTGTCCACGAGAAACTCGGTTCGTCCAAAAAATCAGCCCCGGCTCCTGTGACCGAAAAAGCGGCTGCGGAAAAGGTCTCCGCGGTTGTCCGCAACGTTCCGGCAAAGACCACTGCGCCAGCAGCAGCCAGTTCGAAATCCAGCTCCAAAACACCGCCGCCAGTTCCTGCAAAAGCAAGCTCAAGTAAGCCCGCTGCGAAGCCGGCGACTACAAAAATCGTTGCCAAGGTGACCGAAAAGGGCGTCTCCGGATCATCGGCTCGATCAGCCGCCACGAAGTCCGCCGAGGCAAAGAAAACAAACACGGACGCGGGCAAATCAACTCCGCGGAAGCCCAAAAAATAGCCAGTCACGCGACATTGGAGGTGCGAATCGCCTGAATTTGGCAACTCCGACTGGCTTTCAGAGCAATCCTCCTTCGGGGACTTTGATCAGCAACTCCCGAACCGAACTCGACAGAGTTAAGCTTCATACCAATAATGCGGACGCATCTCTGTTCCGTGCCATGGTTGAACCTTTTTCATCGCAGAGCCTGATCATGAAGCGTTCGGTATCTCTCTACTCGGCAGTTGTGCGCCAATTCCGTTGGCACCAACTGCTGATGGCCGCAATTTTCACCATTCAGACGATCAGTGTTATCGGAACACTTCAGGGAAGTAGTTTCGATGAGCCCGCGGCGGCCCAGGCGGATCCTGCGGACCCACCGCCTCAGGACGCTGATGCTGAAAAACCGGCACTCGATGGCCTGTCTGAACCAACCGAGAAGCCACGGGAGGTTAAGGACGAAAGCGATGCAATCGACCCGGCCAGCAAGGACACTCTGGCTTCTTACATGGCCGGACAAATATCGCTGAAACGCGGTGACCTTGAAGCGGCGGCAGAGGCGTTTCAGAAAGCGTCAGAATCAGACCCCAAGTCTGCAGTTCCGATCCGAGCTCTCGCGATGGTGCTTTTTCGCATGGGCAAGCCGGATGAAGGTGCGGCCATGGCTGCCAGAGCCATGCAACTGGATCCCAATGACTATGAGACGCGTCTTGAAATGGCAATCCTTCGCGGCAGCAATCGCAAGTTTGATGAGGCTGCAAAGTTGATTGAGGAAGCTCTTGGCTCAAAATCTCTTAAGGAACAGTCTTTCGATTTTATTCATGTCCATCAGGTTCGCGCGGCTGTTCTTCTGGAGATGCGTAATCTGGCCGGTGCAGCCGACAGCTACGAACTGATTCTCAAAGGGCTGGAGCGACCGGAAGATTTCATGCTCTCGGATCGTGAGCATAAAACACTGCTCAAGAATCGCATGACAGGGTATGAGGTCACGGGGCGAATTCTTCTGGAGGCAGGACGCGTTCCCAAAGCCATCGAAGCTTTTGAAGCACTGTCTCGCACAGAGAAAGATGTGCCGGGCGATCACAACCTGCTGCTGGCCCGAGCGTATTTCCAGCAGGATAAGCTCGAGGCGTGCGAGCAAAACCTGAATCGCTATTTCGAAACTGGTCGTCGCAGTGCTGAATCTCTGCTGCTGTTGCGAGATCTTTACGAAGCCACAACGCGATCCGATTCATTGACGACCCGCCTGGAAGAACTGACTGAAGAAGCGAATGATGCGGCTTCCGTAAAAATGTTTCTTGGTCAGGTACTGCTGGATCAGGGTAAGACCGATGAAGCCGCCGATGTCTACCAGTCAATTCTTGATACGACGGGCGAAGCCGACGCTTATCTGGGTCTTGTGCGAGTCGAAATCGCGAGGAGAAATCCAAACGCTCTGATCGCAACCGTGAATCGCGCGGCCAGATCTCGCATCACCATCGTTGAAATGCAGCCAATGGTAGGAAGTATTGCTGCGGTCGATGAATTTGCCAAAGAAGCGATTAAGGCATGCAAAGCCACGATCGCTGCCAAGCCAGGCGATATCCATCCAGCAGTGCCGTTCTTCTGTGCCCTTGTCGCTGAAGAACTTGAACTTGCCGCAGAGGAGGGAGAGTTACTCAAAACCACGCTGCAACTGAAACCGGACCGCGAGCTGACGATGCAGACGCTTGACAAGTATGGCATGAATCAGCTGCGTCAGGGAGAATACAATAACGCCGCCAAAATCTTTGAGCAGATGCTTGAAACGCCCGGGCTTCAACCGCTTGCACGCGTAAATACTCTGTTCAGAATATCAGCAGCGTATGCTTCCATTGAAGATTTGGGCGCTGCTCGAAAAGCACTTCAGCAGGCACTCCTAATGGTGCCGGATGAACCCCAACTGCTGGGACGCCTTGCACTGGTCGAAGCTGCTGACGGACAACTTGAAGTTGCCGAAGACTTACTGCTGAAATCCATTGCCGGTTTGGGTAACAACCCGGACCTTCTGACGGAATCGCGTCTGCGACTGGCCGGCATTTACGCCCAGATGCGTCAGTGGGAAAATGCTTCTGAACAGTATCAGCAGGTGCTCGAAATGGAGGCTGTAGAAAAAGACACGGTCCGCCTGGCTCGGATGGGCCTTTCCAACGCCTTCGTTCAGAATGGCGACATGGAGCAGGGCCAGAAGGTGCTGGAAGAAGTGTATGAGGAAGATCCGACCGATCCGGGTGTCAACAACGACCTGGGATATCTTTACGCAGACCAAGGCAAAAACCTCGAGCAGGCGGAGAAAATGATTCGAATTGCTGTGGAATCGCAGCCGGAGAATCCCGCTTACCTCGATAGTCTTGGCTGGGTGCTTTTCAAGCAGGGCAAGAATGAAGAAGCCCTGGAACCACTCAAAAAAGCCAACTCCAATCCCGAGTATCAGGACGCCACACTTCTGGAACATGAAGCTGATGTCCACCAAGCTCTGCAAAAGTCTGATGAAGCAAAAGCGTTGTGGAAAAAGGCACTTGAAGTGGAGGAAAAGTCGAAGCGACCTGATGCGGCTATTCTTAAACGACTGAAGGAAAAACTGGGTGAGAAAGAATCAGCCGAGGCCATCAAACAATAAACTCTTCCAGGATTGATGAACGACGTCAGCCGTGCCTTCCTGCAAAGAAGGACCGGCTGCGACGGCAGATTGCAACAGCCCCTGATCACCCCTGCTTTAATCGGGCTCATGTTCAGTTCAATGCTTTCTTTTCCACGGTCATCCGCTTCAATCGAGATCTGAAAACCACTCATGGCCCGGAAGACCACCATCAAGAATGATGACGACGAACCGGAAGAACCAGTTCGTCCGAGTTTCGGCAGCACTGCGAGTGCCGGGAATTTCGAAGACCCGAATCAACAACGATTTGACGACGAACTCCGTCCATCAAAACTTGAGGACATTGTAGGCCAGTTGGCGGTGGTGGAACGCCTTAGAATCCTCCTGGAAGCGACAAAAAAACGTAAGGAACCGCTCGGACACCTTTTGCTTGACGGACCGCCGGGGCTGGGCAAGACGACGATCGCGACTGTCATCCCGCGCGAACTGGGCACCGAATTGCAGATCACTGCAGGCCCGTCTCTCAGTGCCCCCAAAGATCTCCTGCCGTACCTGAGCAACGCCAGTTACGGCAGCGTGCTGTTCATCGACGAGATCCACCGGATGCCGCCGACGGTTGAGGAATTCCTTTATCCGGCCATGGAAGATTTTCGCATCGACATCACACTGGGGGATGGCTTGAATGCGCGCACTATCAACATGAAACTGCAGCCGTTTACTCTGATCGGCGCAACGACTCGCAGCGGGATGCTGACCGCTCCGCTTCGTGATCGGTTTGTGAATCGAGAGCATCTGGACTTCTACACCACCGAAGAACTGTCCACGATCATCAGCCGGAACTCGCAAAAGCTCCGTACCGAAATTGCCGCTGAAGCAGCGCATGAGATTGCGATCCGCTCACGAGGGACTCCGCGAAAGGCCAACAACTGGCTTCGCTGGACCCGCGACTTCGCCGATGCGCGGGCCAACGGAAAGATCACTCTCGAAGTAGCTCGCGCGGCCCTTAAGATGAAAGGAGTCGATGACGCCGGGCTTGAGGAACAGGACCGCCGCTATCTGGAAACCATCATCAACGTCTTCAGTGGCGGCCCCGCCGGCGTCCAGGCATTGGGACACACTCTCAACATACCAGCGGATACTCTGGAGGACGAAGTCGAACCATTTCTACTGCGGGAAGGCTTCATCCAGCGAACGCCACGCGGTCGCATGATCACAGCCAAAGCGATGGCACACCTGGGCGTGACGTCAAAATCAAAAACCAAACCGCCGAAAGACAAATCTGATGCCCCTTCAGATCAGCGGGAATTGTTTTGACGGGACATAGGCATAAGCGGTGATCGCGACAACGGCCAGCATCGAAATCATTCCGAGTCGCCTGCATGTCTGCCTTTCAGGCCATCTGGAATCGAACATCACGCTTCTATAAAAGGTGATCTGCGAAAGTCGTCTGAACTCTGATACACAGCATAGCACAACCGAAGCCCCGCGAAACACAATGCTCGTTCCGAGGCTCCAGCCTCGGAACGCACTGCACACAAGGCTCCAGCCTTGCGTGAATCTCGTCGCTGGAGGCTGGAGCCCAATGGTACTCACTTTGTCGTTTGACCGTGAGCCGCAAGGCGCTAGCCGCGGGTGTTTTGTAGGCGACCAACCCGCGGCTAGCGCCTTGCGGCTCACAAAGTGAGTGCCATTGGGCTGGAGCCTCCTGGCAGTGTGTTCCAGGGCTGGAGCCATGGAACAAGGTCAATGAGAGCGGGATTCGGCCTGATAGTCGAAATCAACACCCATTTTCATTGAGTCCGAAGTCTGATGGAGGCCCGCGAGATCGTCCGCGGTGAGGTTGCCAATCCCCTGGATCTTGGTTCGAACGATCGACACTTCACCGGGAATGCTGATCGCAGTCCGCCCAACACCACTGTTCTTGAAAAATCGGCTAACGTACGGAATTTTACTCACGATCGGGGTTCCCATCGTGCGACCTTCGGTAAGTTTGACAGAGTTTTTCAGCACAAGTGCGTCCTCGTCGACTGAAACAATCGTGCCAGCAACCTGTTCGATACTACGGCGCACGGAATTCGGTGTTCTGGAAACAGTTGAATGTGTCAGCAGACAAACGTGCTGTCCTGGCTTCAGCTCAGCAATCAGGCCTGGCGTAAAGTCTGATTGCTGGAAATGCCCTTCGATCTCTCGCAAGTCGTCCATCGAAAGTGTCGGCGGGGGGCCGGGCGGTCTTCGCCTGCGGTCAGCCGTCGTGGATGAGCTGGAGTCTTCTTGCTGGAAGAAATGTTCAATTTCAGTCAGTCGATCCAATGCTGGGCTCGGGGATGATGTGCCCAAAGCACGCTCAGAGGATGTCATCGTTTCGCTGGAAACGCGATCCAAAGCCCCAGGGACTTTGTGAACGGACGATCGGGCGGGAAATAGTGCGCAACCGCACTGCAGGACGACCGCAAGTATGCCGAACCACACTGAATTCCTGTTCATGGTTGATTTCTCCGATCGCGTCGTGTGCTGGTTCGCGTGACTTATTTCCAACAGTGGATTCACTCGTAATCAACTCCCATACGTTCCACTTGCAGGAGCAGTACCAGAGATTCTGCACCAGACGCAGACAATTCAAACGCACCTGCGATTTTGTCGCGTGAGATGACCACGTCGTCCGGCATCCTCAAAGACTCACGAATCGAACCATGAAGATCATCCTGTTTCTGAGAGTCCGCAGAGTCGCGGTTCTACGGCCAGCGAACTTCAGATGAGGTGTATCACCGTCCACAACGCCGAAACAATGGCCGATTAGCGTTCGAGGCCCCCGGATTTTGCGGACCGAGCCGGGATCCGGTGTGATTCAGCCGAAATTGCCGGTAAATGGCGTTACACTACCACTCGTTCCGAGGCTCCAGCCTCGGAACGCACTGCGCACAAGGCTCCAGCCTTGCGTGATGTCATCGCCGGAGGCTGGAGCCTCCTGGCAGTATGTTCCAGGGCTGGAGCCCTGGAAAAAGGTAAGAGCTAGTATGTCCCTGAAATGCATTTACGATTTTGATGTTGTTGTCGTCGGAGCCGGCCATGCTGGTACCGAAGCCGCATTAGCGGCAGCTCGCATGGGCGCAAAAACGGCGCTGCTGACGATGAACTGCGACACCGTCGGCCAGATGAGCTGCAATCCGGCAATTGGCGGCGTTGCCAAGGGCCAGATCGTTCGCGAGATCGATGCGCTCGGCGGTGAAATGGGGCGAGTCATTGATAAGACCGGCATCCATTTTCGAATGCTCAACAGCGGTAAAGGTCCCGCCATGCACAGTCCGCGCGCCCAAGCGGACAAAAAGGCGTATCAGTTTGAAATGAAGAACCGAGTGGAGCTGCAGGAGAACCTGATGCTCTGCCAGGAGACAGTCGAGTCTATCGAAACAGAGAACGGAAAGATCACTGGGATTCGTGTCACTGGAGACGCATTCTACCGAACTCGTGCCGTGATTCTGACGACCGGAACATTTCTCAAAGCCATCATGCACACCGGCGAATCCAAAGCCGAAGGTGGTCGAGCAGGCGACAAGGCGTCCCACGGAGTATCCGGTGCTCTGAAGTCATTGGGCTTCGAACTGAGACGTTTCAAGACGGGCACGCCAGCTCGACTGAATGGCCGCACCATTGATTTCACTCGCTGCGAACCTCAACCCGGCGATGAAAATCCCGAACCATTTTCGTACATGACGGATCGAATTGAACAGTCGCAGATTCACTGCTATCTCACCAGCACGACTCACGAGATCCATGAACTCATCCGCGCTAATCTGCATCGAGCGCCGATGTATTCGGGTCAGATTCAGTCGACGGGACCGCGATATTGTCCGTCGATCGAAGATAAGGTTGTGCGATTCGCCGACAAGACTTCCCACCAGATTTTTCTGGAGCCGGAGGGTCGAAATACGCAGGAGGTTTACGTCAACGGAATCTCAACCAGTCTGCCGCGCGATGTGCAGGATGAGATTATTCGTCGCATCCCGGGCTGCGAGAAAGCTCAGATCATGCGTTATGGATACGCGGTCGAATACGATTTCGCTCCACCGACACAGTTGTATCCGTCATTGGAAACCCGACTTGTGGAAGGATTGTACTTCGCTGGTCAGATCAACGGGACAACTGGTTACGAAGAAGCGGCCGGGCAGGGCCTTCTTGCTGGAATCAACGCGGCGTTGAAAATGCAGGGCAGGGGACCGTTTGTGCTGGATCGCAGTCAGGCCTATCTGGGAGTTCTGATTGACGACCTCGTGACGAAAGGCGTCGATGAACCGTATCGCATGTTTACATCTCGCGCTGAGTATCGTCTGCTGCTGCGTCAGGACAATGCCGACCGCCGGCTGACTCCGCTGGGGATTGAAATTGGGAGCGTGACGCAGGAACGCATCGATCGCTTTCGAAAGTATGAAGAAGAGCTGGCCCGCGCGTTTGCCGCGATGACCAAACTGCGAGCCGTCGGGCAGACACTGGAAGAGCACTTGCGTCGCAACACGATCACATGGGATGAGGTATATTCGCTGTTTCCGCAGCTTCTGGATTTCAACCTCACCGAGAACACCAAGCGGCAGATGATGATTGAAGCTCAGTATGCCGGTTATGTTCGTCGCCAGGAGGCAGAGATTCATCGCCTGCAGAAGGTGGATTCTGTCAAAATCCCAAACACCTTTGACTATCTGGCTGTACCGCAGTTGAGAACGGAGGCCCGCGAACGTCTCAATCGCCTGAAGCCCACAACTGTTGGACAGGCCAGCCGAGTCAGCGGAATTACTCCAGCGGACATCGCCATTCTGATGTTTTACCTGAAGCCAGTGTCGAGCTGAGGTTCCGTTTGTGTGATCAGATCTGGACGGACCTGATTGACCGCGTCACTGAACCGTCATGGTCCGGCCGGTCGCTACCGCGCTGAAAGCCGTAGGGGCGGCCGAAGCCTTTCGAGGGATTTTGGGAACAATTTTTACCGGGCCAAACCCTCAAATCCTCCTGAATCCCCAGAAAAACAGCTCCACAGGCGTAAAAACAGGCAAGCTGCGCAATAAAACTGCCGTTGACCGTCTTTTACGAATAGATACAATCGGTCGAATTGAGGGTTGGCACGAATAGGGAGGCGTCTGTAACTCGAAGTAATTTCGGGGCTTACGGAGGTTTAACTTAGACTGCCTCAACGCGAAGCTCGCAAATTTGGGCGAGTCACGCTGCAACACAGGTACTTCAACTCGTTGCATTACCTTGGTTCGGCGGTGAAGCGTCAAGGACGGCGTCCGGCAGGCTGTCGGACGATGGAACGCTGCAGGTCGCAGCTCATCGCTTATCCACAGAACGGATTGTGCTCATGAAAACAGTATTCACGACTGGCGAAGCCGCCAAGATATGCAAGGTCAGCCAACAGACGATTATCCGCTGCTTTGACTCCGGTCAGCTGAAGGGCTTTCGCGTCCCAGGATCTCGTTTCCGAAGA
>JBDNHX010000074.1:0-19446 GCA_041688565.1 Planctomycetaceae bacterium | reverse complement strand
GCTCGGCCCTGATCGACTGCCGGCTGTGCTTGGATTATTCGATGCGACAATGATTGTCGTCGGATCGATTATCGGTTCGGGCATTTTCCTGAAAGTCAGCGCCGTCGACACTGCGCTCGAGCCCTATGGCTTTTTTGCGATCATGGGCACATGGCTGTTTGTGGGACTGATTACGCTTTGTGGTTCACTCGCACTTGCCGAACTGGGAGCTATGTTTCCCCACGCCGGCGGTCCGTATCTTTACATCCGTGAAGCGTTCGGAAAGCTGCCCGCGTTTCTCTGGGGCTGGACAGAATTCTGGGTCGTGCGAACAGGTTCCGTGGGCGCTCTCGCGTGTGCCACGGTCTTGTATTTCAATCAGGTGTTTCCGCTGTCTCCCGCCGGCCAGACCACGATGGCCATCACCATCATTCTCGGGTTGTCGATCGTCAATCTGTTCAGCACAAGAGCGGGAGCGACAGTTCAGGGTTTGGCGACAATTTCCAAAGTCGGGTTCCTTGCGGCGCTGATTATTCTGCCGTTTGTGTTCCGAAAAATTGACACCGACAACCTGCAGCCGCTATGGCAAATGCCCGAGCATGTCGGAGCCACCACAAGCTTTCTCAAGGCCCTGGGAATCGCCATGGTCGCAGTCCTCTGGCCTTACGATGGCTGGATCAATCTCGGTCCCGTTGCAGAAGACATTCGAGACCCCAAAAAGAATGTTCCGCGGGCGATGGTGATCGGCCTTGGTACAGTGATCGTCGTTTATCTGGGAGCCAACCTCAGCTATCACCTCGTCCTGCCCATCCATCACCTCGCCAATAGTGACACGGTGGCGGCGGATGTCTTTCAGAAAATGTTCGGACCAGCGGGTGCGCAGGTGGCCGCGATTGGCGTGATGATTTCCACCTTCGGGGCCACCAATTCCAACATGATCACCGGTCCGCGAATTTATCTGGCCATCGCGAGAGACGGTCTGGTTCCGCGGTGGCTGCAGCGCATTCATCCTCGCTATCTGACGCCGGCCAATACCATTTTGCTGCAGGCCAGCTGGGCCACGTTTCTGGTGCTGCTGTTTTCCGTCTGGAGTCCAGACTCAGTGCCAGTGCCACCCATGGCGTCGGGCGAGCTGGCTGGTTCCGCGGAGCTGGTTGTTGTCAGCATGCCCGTCCTGCCGGTTGCTACGGCTGCGGAAGAACATTCGAAACGCCTGAAAAACGCGTTCGACAACCTAACCGATTCAGTCATTTGCGCGGGTCTGATCTTTTATGGCATGGCCGTGGCCGCGGTTTATGTGCTTCGTCACAAACGGCCGGACATGCATCGACCTTACAAAACCTGGGGATACCCGTTCACCCCGGCAATGCTGCTGCTGGCTTATCTGGGCGCTTTTGTCAGCCTGTTGCTGGAACGCTGGATGCAGACCATGGGTGTGCTGAGTCTGATCGCGGCCGGCATCGTGTACTACTGCATTGCGGTCAAGGTTGTGGCTCGACGCAGTCTGTGAAAGCAAGCCAGTGAGAGCAAGCCAGTCAATGCGTCACGCCGCGTTGTGAACGCTCGACCGGCCGGCCATCAAAGCGGAAATCAGTGTCAGGACCACCGTGGCCACTAACGTGACACTGAGACACATCGCCATTGATGGCAGCTCGGGCGTTACCGGCAGCGGCTGTTCGTACAGCAGTCGCCGGAGTCCGGCCACGCCGTAGGTGAGCGGATTCATGCGAATCAGCCAGAACAGCCATCCGGAATCCCCGCCAGGAAAGAAGGCCCCGGAGACCAGCCACATCGGCATCAGGAAGATACTCATGATCGCATGAAATCCCTGAGTCGAATTCATGGGCCAGGCGATGATAAAACCCAACGCGGTCAGTTCGGCCGCGATCAGCATCAGAAAAATGCCGGCCATCATGATGCGAGCCACGGACCAGGACACGTCCATTTCGGTTCCCAGTCCGATCATCGAAAGCAATGGGCCGATGACCAGGAACAGTCCGGCCTGAAGAATTGCCAGGATCGTTCCGGCCGTCAGCTTGCTGAGCACAATCGCCAGACGAGACACCGGGGCCACCAGGATGCCCTGAAGAAACCCTTCACGCCGATCTTCAATAATCGAGATCGTGGAAAAGATCGCTGTGAAAAGAACGATCAGCGTCGCAACGCCCGGCAGAAAGTACTCCTGATACGAAACGGCATGGGCGAGCCCTTCCGACCACGACGGTGCCTTGAACGAAGTTCTTAATCCGGCTCCAAACAGAATCCAGAAGATCACCGGCTGTCCCACAGCCCCGATGATTCTTGTTCGCTGTCGCAGAAACCGAATGAGTTCCCTTTTTGTCAGTGCCAGCACTGCTCCGCTATTCATGGTCAGCTCCGGAGCCATTCAGAGATCGGCCCGTCAGTTCAAGAAACACGTCTTCCAGTGAAGGGCGAGTCAGTTCAAGTCCAAGGATCTGCTCGCGAAACTGGCCCAGCAATGCAGAAATGTGCTCGCCAGGATTCTGCACTCGCAATGAAAGCTGATTCCCGCTGACCACGGAGGAACACTGCAGCAGTTGCTCAATCGGCCGCTGAGCTTCAGCAACATCTCGCAGCTTCAACGTCAGTCGCTCACCCGACAAACGGCTTTGCAAATCCGCAGGACTGCCCGACGCGACGTTGACTCCCTGATCCAGCAGCAAAAGCTGATCACAAAGTTCCGCTTCTGTCATCAGATGCGTTGCGACAACAACCGTCGTCCCCTGAGCTTTTACCTGAGCCAGCAGCAGTTCCCAGAATTCCTGGCGAGCCCGAGGGTCAAGTCCGCTGGTGGGTTCATCCAGCAGCAGAACTCGCGGATTGTGCATCAAGCCTTTAGCCAGTTCGACGCGCCGCTTTAACCCGCCGGACAGTTGCCCCACCAGCGTCGACGCACGATCCGATATCTGAAACCGGTCCAGCATTTCCGTGATCCGCGAACGCAGCGCATGGCCGCTCAAACCGTAAATGCTTCCATGACAGCGGAGGTTCTCAATGACCGTCAAACGCACGTCCACAGCCGGCGACTGAAAGGTGACGCCCAACTGACGGCGGACATCCGCCTGAGCCTTTGCCACATCAAGGCCGCAGACGGTCAGACGCCCCGACTGCATCGGAATCAGCGTGCTGAGCAAACGGAAAAGAGTTGTCTTTCCGGAACCATTCGGGCCGAGAAGCCCAAACAAACGTCCAGCCCTCACGTCAAAACTGACCTTCGACAGGGCACAACGTGAACCGTAGGCGTAAGTCAGTGAATCTGCTTGAACGGCGATAGTTGACATGGGCACCTGTTCTTCCACTCTGACGACCTCGCAGCTCACGCTTCCGGATGTCGCTGGTTTTTGTTTTCACCCGCGGCCAGTTAAGGAAACAGGACGGATCTTTCGACCCGTCCTGTCAGGAAGTTCAATTAACAGAGTTCATTATGGCTCGGCCGGGGCTTCCGTTGATTCAGCAGCTGGTACGTGGTGTGCCTGGAATTCACTGATTTCTTTCGCCCAGACGCCGGTCTGTGGTGCAACGCTGGTGTAGTAAGAAGCGCCGATGTCCGGATACAAGGCCAAAGGAAGACCGATCGCCAGAATGGTCGTTGGGGCCAAGAGGACGAACTTCCAGTTGCCTTCGAACTTCAGGTGCATGAAGAACATCATCACGCACAGCGCTTTTGCACAGGCCACGGCCAATACAAGCACAATGGTCACAGGCTTCGACATGTGCAGCACGTCAAAAATCACCGACAAAGCCGTGCAGCCACACAGGACGAAAAAGATCGTCAGATAATTAACGTGGTGAGTATCGTGACTGTCGTGAGACATTGTTGAACCATTCAAAAACTGTGAAACCGGTCAAATCCAAATCGTCGCGAACAGAGCTCCACCGTCAGATGATGTAAAGCATCGGAAACAGGAAGATCCAGACAAGGTCCACGAAGTGCCAGTAGAGACCGCTGTTCTCAACGAAGTCGGTCCATTTTTCGTCCAGGTTTTTGCCCTGTTTCAGGACCGCAGCAAACAGAATCATGCCCACAACGACGTGAACCGCATGGAACCCGGTCATCAGGAAATAGGTTGATGCAAAAATGTTTCCATAGACAATCGGATGAGGATCAAAGACACCCGCGCTGACGTAAGAACCGTATTTTTCATTTGCCTTCATATCCTTCAGCCAGCTTTCGACTTCCTCGAAAGAAAGTGCAGGCAGCTTTTCGCCTTCCTTCAAGGCACCGCGAGCCGCAAGGTACTCCGATGGCAGAGCAGGAACTTTCAATGATACGTTGGCGACGATGTGCTGATGCAGGTTCATCCATTCGCGGAACAATTCAAGATCAGCCGGAGCCGTCGTTTCGTATTCCTTGTACACATAAGCCGCCATCCCTTCCGGAGGCTTTCCGCCTGGGATTGCCGCGATCAGATTAACAACGCTCACGATATCGTCCGGACGTTCGGTAACAACAGCACCGCCGTCGGTGTATTCCTTGAAGCGGGCGCGAACAACGCGTTCCATTTCACGGCTGACTTTGCTGATCGACTGAGTCGGTGTTTCCGCAATATGCCCCGGCAGAATGTCGTGGTTAATTTTGCCGAGGTATTCCACGGACTTGATGCCGAGGAACAGGACGGCCAGCAGCAGCGTACCGGACAGGAACTTTCGTGCCTTCGCAAAGTCCTTCTGAGCCATCGCTTCATGAGCGACCACGACCATATAGCTGGAGACAATCAGCACAAAGGTATTCACACCGCCCAGAAGCACGTTGATGTGAGTGTCTTCAGAACTTACCGGCCAGCCCTTCGAACCCAGTCGGAGTACAATGTACGATCCGATGAATGCGGTGAAGAACATGATTTCTGTGCCAAGAAAGAGCCACATTCCGAGCTTTGAGTTCGGAATGGGAATCCCCATCTTCAGTGCCGCAGGTTTTGCTGAATGTGACATGGCGTTCAAGAAAATTCCAAAGGTCAGCCCCACCGAAGTGAGACCATCAGAAACTAGGAAACAAGACGCAGGTAATCGGCCACAAGGCAAATCAACAACGCTGGAAGGCAAATCAAAGAGCCGACCATCAGTTGTCGGGCTCGCACATTTGTTCGTGAGATCGAAAAGCGGGCCGTTAACCACAGATAACCAAGCGATAAAATCAGGGCCGCCGCAAGATATCCAGTGCCAGCCAGCCCGACAAAACGCGGCAGGCAACTCACAGGCACAAAGGCGACCGCATACACGAGAGCAATCCAGCCGGCTCGTGCACCGTTATCGCTGAACGAGGGCAACATTTTCAATCCGGCATTTTCGTAGTCGTCGCGATAGATCCAGCCAATCGCCAGAAAATGCGGGAACTGCCAGACAAAAAACAATCCAAACAACGCCAGCGATTCCAACCCCGGATTGCCGCCCGCGGCAAACCATCCCAGCACGGCCGGCATCGCTCCTGGAACAGCACCGACAGTCGTGCATAGAGCACTGGATCGCTTCAAAGGCGTGTAAAGCAGAACATAAGTCAGCATGGTGAGATACGAAGCAACGCTGGTCAACGTGTTGACGTAAATCGCCAAAACGACAGCACCAAAGATTGAAATCCCAATCCCAAACGTCGCCGCTTCTGAACGTGACACTCGGCCGCTGGCTACCGGTCGGTCGACCGTGCGATTCATGCGAGCATCAGTGCGAGATTCAATCACCTGATTCAGAACGCTGGATGCAGCGACCAGGCAACAAATGCCAACCACAGCCACACACATGACCGACCAGCTGATCGTAATGGGAGAGGCCAGTACAAAGCCGGCCATGACTGCCACAGAAGACATCACGAGGATTCGAGGCCGAACCATCTGGCGATAATCGGCAAATCGCTGAGCCAGCAAACTGGTCCGCGCTTTGCTGCCAGTTCCTTCGACGGAAGCGTCAGATGTAACAGTGATCGGAGATGCGGAACTCATGCCACCGTCCCCCGATCCGCCAGCGTTGGCAAATCCATGTTTAACCCGCGTAAGCAACCCGCCTGATAAAGTTTCAGCACTGAAACTGCAGCGGCAACAGTGGACGACAGCAAAAACATTCCACCAACGGTGTGCATGGAACAGACAATCGCCTGAGACATGGAGCCTGACGTGGCCACATATCCAATAACTGGTAAACCAAATCGAGTCAGATAAGACCCGGCTCCCAGCAGCAGTTGAAGACATAGTGCGCCACACACAGCAACGCCGCAACGACGAAGCAGAACACTGTCAGCTCGAAGCAGAAAGAACGTCGCAAGCGAAGCAACAAGGCCCGTAATCGCTGCTCCGGCGAGATGCTCGTTGAGCATCATGTGCAGATGCCGCAAAAGCCCGCCCAGGAAATACTGTCCAAGCACAACCAACGGAGTGACGGCAACTAAAGCTGCTCCGGTTGCACCGAATCTCTTATCCGAAGTCGCAGTCCATTTTGCCCAGGCCGACGAGCACAGCAATCGGAAAAGGACACACAAGCTGAAGAACCCTGCGCCTGTGATGCTGTGCGTCATGGCCAGAACCTGTCGATCAAGCACAACGCGAGCCCCGCCGAGCAGCCCCTGTACAATCACTGCGATTAAAATACTTGTGACGAACAACCTGACCCAGCCAGGCCCAAATTTCCAACCGGCAAATGCCAGCGCAATGCTGACGAAACCAATCAGCATCCCGGCAAGCCGATGACCGTGCTCAACAAACTTGTCCGGGTTCGCAGCGAAGTCACTGAACCAAGGATAAAGCAGCATGTTCTGACCGTCGGAAGACGGCCAGTCGGCAAACGCCATGCCCGCCTTCAGCGTCGTAACAAGCGCACCCATGCTGATCGGAAGCAGCGCCACAAGACACGTGGTCGTGGCGAGCTTTCGTACAAGCGGGTGAACTGTGACATGCTGATCAGACACTGGACTCTTTCTGGAGTACCTAAACTTTAGTGGACGTGTCCTGAACTTTTCTTGAAGCCTGCTGGAGGCGGTGAAGTCTGCAGGATGAAGTCCTGGCCCATTGCCTCGGCTTCCGGCGAAGAATACTCGTACGGGCCACGATAGCACACAGGTGGCTCGTCAAAGTTTCCGTGGCCAGGAGGAGACGGGGCTGACCACTCGAGCCCGTTGGCTCCCCATGGATTGCGGCCGACTTTCTTGCCAAAGAAGAAGCTGTAGGCGAAGTTTCCGAGCAAAAGAAACTGCGCAAATCCCATGATAATTGCGGAGATCGTCATGAACTGATTCATCGGAAGCAGGTGCTCCAGGTAGCCGTGCAGATAAGGGTCCGCGTAGCGCCTTGGCATGCCAGCGATTCCCAGCAGATGCATCGGGAAGAATGTTCCATTCATGCCGATGAACGTCAGGGCGAAATGAAGCTTCTGAACGCCATCGTTCATCTCACGGCCGAACATCTTTGGATACCAGAACTGAATCGCAGCAAAGACTCCAAAGAGCGTTGCACCGAACAGGACATAGTGGAAGTGAGCGACAATGAAGTAGGTGTCATGGAAGTAAATATCCACAGGAACAGCGGCCATGAAGATCCCGCTCAAGCCGCCGACCACGAACAGGGAAACGAACGCAGCACAGTTTAGAAAGACCGCATTGAATTTGATATTGCCGTCCCAGATTGTTCCGATCCAGTTGAATACCTTGATCGCTGAGGGGAGAGCGATCATCATCGTGGATGTCATGAAGGTCATGCCGAGTGCCGGGTTCATGCCACTCGTAAACATGTGGTGTCCCCACACGATAAAGCCCAGACCGGCAATGGCCGCCATCGAATAAACCATCGGCTTGTAACCGAAGACTGGCTTCCGGCACATACAGGCCAACATGTCAGAAACCATTCCCATCGCAGGCAGCAGCATAATGTAAACCGCTGGGTGCGAGTAAAACCAGAACAGATGCTGCCAAAGCAAAGGCTGCCCACCGCCCACGGTTGGGGCAGCGTTGTTGACAACAATCCCGGCGGGAATGAAGAACACCGAGTGAATGTCCGTCGGGAGTAGACTGCTAAGGCGGTCAAACACCAGCATGAAGCCGGCTGCCGTCAGAACTGGCAAAGCGAAAGACTGCAGGATTGCTGTAATGAACATTGACCAGATCGTCAGTGGCATGCGGAACAGAGTCATCCCGGGGGCTCGCATGTTGATGATGGTCGTCATGTAGTTGACAGACCCCATCATTGATGAAACACCCACAAGCGTGAGTCCAAAAAGCCACCACGTCTGGGCATTACCGGAGCTCGGGGACGCCTGAGCGAGATCGCTTAGCAACGGGTAAGAAGTCCAGCCGTTGCCCGGTCCCGCGGTGGCTCCACCAGCGACAAAGCTAAACGCAAAGCAAAACATCGCTGGCCACATGAACCAGTAGCTGAGCATGTTTAGAATCGGAAACGCCATATCATCCGCACCGATCTGGAGCGGAATCAAAAAGTTTCCAAACGCACCCGCGAGGATTGGGATGATCACCAGAAAGATCATGACCGAAGCATGCATCGTGAACAGCATCGTATAGAACTCAGGGCTGATCTGTCCGCCTTCGTTCTGGAAGAGACCGAACAGACTGCCAACGATCGGCATGCTGCCCCACGGGAACGCCAGTTGCCAGCGAACCGCAAGCGCGAGTGCCCCGCCGACCATCAGCATCAGCATCGTCGTGACCAGGAATTGGATCCCGATCACCTTATGGTCGGTGGAGAAAACGTACTTCGAAAGGAAGCTCTGCTCATGGTGTCCATGAGAATGATCGTCAGCGTGGCCGTGTGTACCAATCGCAGGAGAGACAGTTGCCATGACAACAAACCTTAGTAACTCTGAAAGCAGCTGAAGTGCTGCTGATTAAACTCAGGAGAAAAGATTACTCTTCGGTTTCCGCTGGAGCGTCTGCGACGCCATCTTCGTTCTGTGCGGCTTCAAGATCCGTCATGTACTTTTGCACGGACGCCTCTGACCCCGCGACAATGCGAGCCTTCATCTTGTAGTGACCCCAACCACAGAGTTCAGCACAGACGAGTTCGTATTCTCCCGCCTTTTCCACTTCGAACCAAATGGGAATGATAAGGCCAGGAACTGCATCCTGCTTGACTCGCAGTTTTGGCGAGAAGAAAGCATGCTGAACATCCTGTGTCCGAAGGTTAACCATGACTGGCTGCGACACCGGAACATGAAGTTCGTTGACGTAGTACAGGTCGCCCGACTGGGCCTCCGTTGCCAAGGTTGTCCCGGGCTTTGGATACCGAATTCGCCATTCGAACTGACGAGCCATCACTTCTGCAATCGGAGCCCTGCGAGCCTCATCCGGGAACTTCGAGATCACTCGAATGTTGGCCAGAACCTCAAGCTGCGTGAGCGAGATGAAAACCAGAATGAACGAAGGCACGATCGTCCAAATGATTTCCAGCTTATGGCTGCCGTGGGAGAACATGGCTTTCTCGGTCGACTTCTTCGTGGCCCCACGCCAAAGAGCATAGCCCATTACTGCCTGCGTCGCTATAAAGGTCAGCGCCACAATAAACAGGATCAAGTAAAACAGCCCGTCAATCTGATGACCAAGACTGGACATCGGCTTACTTGGGAACCACCATCCGCGCGATGGAGCAATCCAGCAGACGTACAGCGCGACCACCGGCCAGAAGATAAAAAACAGTGCCCAAAATTTCTTCACAGTCAGACTCCAGACAGGTCAATCCTGCAGGGGTAAATGCATGGCTTAATAACTAAGGAGCAACGGCAGCCGCGACAGGCGCCGAAACAGGCGCCGCAACACCCGTCGCACCGGGCTCCGATTCAAACGGGATGCTCAGCACATAGTTCACGATATGCCAGATCTCCTCGTGAGGTGTATTCTTGAACGATGGCATTCGCGAGCCCTTGATGCCCGCGTGAATGCGACCGAACAAATCAATCGGCCTGCGACCGCCGCGGTAAATTCCGGTCTGCAGATTTCGCGGCTGATTCAGATTGTCCCAAACGTCATGCAGTCCAGGCTCATTGTACATCTCGTTAGTAATCGGATTCTTCTCGAATGCGATCGTCTGCGGACCATTCCCGGCTCCGTCGACACCGTGGCAGTCGGCACAATTCAATGTCTTGCTGAGATACAGTTCACGTCCACGACGGCGAGATTCAGGAGAATCGGGAACACGGGCCACGCTTGGAATTATCAAAGCCTCTGGAGTATTTGCAACAGACCATTGCTCTGCCAGTTCATCACCCAGCTCAGTAGCCGTATCGGGTAGATCAGCTGCCAAAAATTCCCTTAGTTCTGCAACAATCTCAGTGCGATTCTCGCCATCGGCAACGCGGCTTTGAGCTGCCTTCGCCGAATAATCGCCGGCCAGCTCATTCACAAGCTTTCGTTCATACTCACCACGCAGCGACAGGAAACGAACATACTCAACGATCGCATGCAGTTCATCATCCGTCAGCAACAGGAACGACGGCATATAGGTTCCTGGAATACCGTATCTCAAAACCCGAGCCAGATCATCGCGGCTGACCTTCGACATGTCGTTCGTCGAGGTAAACTTAAACACACCGTGACGATAATCGCGAGGCCGAGGATTCAGATATTCGGCAGTCGGCCCATGACCGTCGCCGGAGGCGCCGTGACAATGACTGCAATGTCGCATGTACAGGACGCGGCCGGATCGCAACACCCCACCTCCGTCGAGGGCACAGAGATCACCAGCCATCGGTTGTTTTGTGGGTGCAGAAGCCAGAACAGCTTCCCCGGTTTCAGCATCCCAGCCTGATACAGCAATGGTCTCGCCAATGCATTCACCGGTGATGAATTCCAAAGCCTTCGGAGCCTCCGGCAGAGCCACTCCTTCTTCAACCGCCAGCTTGACTTTGAACTGATCGTTCTCGGTCACGATCTCAGACACACTGGCCTGAGTCCCACCGAAGTCGACAGGCAGTTTCAACCAGGCCTTCAGGTTTTGTGGATTTCCGAAGCGATCATCCAGCAATTGCTTCACGCCGAGAACGCCGGGCGCATCGTCTGCTTCGCCCGGAATGCCGTCCTGGGCTTCCGGCATCAGCGACGTCGTTCGTTCGCTGTACACGAAAGATGAGTCATTGTTTGAGCAACCTGTCACAGCAAAAACTGCCAGCAGGCCGACCCATGATAACTTATTCAGACTGGGAGTCAGTGACATTCCCAAAACCTCAGCTCGTCTAAAAACCACAGAAGCCAAAAGAAAGCCGCCCATTACAACTTCAACTTATCGGCGGATAACTCAATCTGCATGTCGGTTTCACCACCTGGCTGAATATCCACAACCAGTTTACGTTCCACAAAGTTGCCATCGACCGCTTCATGCCACACCGTGAAAGTGTGTTTTCCGGCAGGAAGATCGGCGATCGTAAAGCCACCATCCGCGTCAGTGACAGCCGCAAAGGGGTGATCCAGCGGAAGGTGATAGGCAGTCATCCAGGTATGATAGTCGCATTTGACTGACAACGGCTGAGCCTCGGATTTGCGATACACAAACTCAAGCTTCCCCTCACGATCGCCAGGAGCCACTCCTGAGTTCACACCCTGATTCTTATTCGGGTAAGTGTGAGTATTGTGAGCCACGGAATCGTCGCTCAGCACCTTAACCGTCTGACCGGTCGGAATCACAACGCAATGGGGAAGGAATCGGCAGTTTTTCTGATCGAAGAGAAACGGGTCAGCCGGTGGTTCCAGAGACTTAAAGTTCTTAGGAGCCTTCGGAAGATAGATAAACACGTTGGCAACGCCGTTGCCATTGCCCACTACCAATCGCTCATCCGGAACATCGACCGCTGCGCAGACTTCTTTATCTTTTACATCAGCGCCCATGGCGATCAATGGTGGTAAACCTGCACCACCACCAACCAGCACGACTTTGCCAGTGAACGTTCCTGGCGATGCCACTTCGATAGGCTCATCCGCCACGTCGCCGACACTTTCCGCAGCCGCACCGGTTGTCTCCGCAGGAACAAATGTGACTTCGGGCACAACATAGGCGCCTCCGCTATATTCCGAGCAACCCGCGAAGGACGCCAGCAAACCAAGAACCAGAATTTTGTTTGAACTCTTCGTGACTCTTCCAGCAGACCAGGACAGTCTTAGACGTCCGATTGAGACACCAGACAACCAACCCTCATCATTCTTCAGCACCAGCCGCGTTATCCGACTTTGCACTGTCCGCTGGAGCCGCCTCCCCGGAAGGCGCCGTCGGCGGAGCATAGGATGTCGGACCAAGATCTTCCATCAGACGTGTGTAGTTCAACAGCGCGTCACGAGTCGCGTTGATCTGTGCATCCGGGTCACCGTTGAACATATCAGGGAACTGTGTCGTATTGTTCTTCGGATAGTTAACCGGCATTGAAGTGTAAGGAGTAATCCAGGTTGGCTTATAGAGCCACAATTTCAGCCAGTCAGCTCGCAGACGGTTCTGAACGACGTTCAGATTCGGTCCCTGGATATCCTTCGCTGGGTCAGAAACCTTGAATTTCCGGCCACCCAAAGAATGGCACTTCACACAAAGTGGTCCGTTGAGTAACTTCCAGGACTCTTTGAGGTACGAGCCGTCTTCGCCAAGTAAACCTGCATGAACCAACTCACCTTCCGTCGTGGCAAGATAATCTACATTTGAAGGAGCGTTTTCCTGATAAGGGAACGGTGCTCCGTCAAGGGCTGCGAAGTAGTTCGCAAGAATCTTCGCTTCTTCAACGCTCATGTTAAACCGTGGCATCCGCAGGACAGTTGTGTAGCGAATTTTGGTAGGCTCCAGGAGGAACTGGTACAACCATGGAGTCTGGACTTTGAACCCTTCCTGATAAAGCGGCGGCGGTGAGGCCTGCCATGCCAACGAACGATTGCCGCCCGTCTTGCTTTCCATCAGATTCTCAACCAGCCATTCGGCAAACGCACCCCCGCGAGGCTCGGTGTATTTCACCATCTGAGCGTCCGGAACAATCAGGCGGGACCCTGGCAGCATACGCTTCATGTCTTCACCGGTACCAAAGTCCGCCGTGGCCCAAAGGTCAAAGCCGTGCTCTCGGAACTCCGGATCTTCTTCTGGATCTGGCCGCGATGCGATCAGTCCATGCACGGTTGCAAAGTGAAGCGTCTTCTTTTCATCGTCAATCACCACCTTGCGTGTCTCACCTGTGAGTGCCTGCTGAGGAGGACGCATCTTCAGCAACAACTCCAGACCATTCTCGTGGTCGGCCGCAGAGATCTCCGTAGCCGTGATCTGCTCAAGGTCAGCAGCGAAGGTGATGGCAGGCAGATCAACGATGTGGCAACCAGTGCAGTTGTACTTGGCTAATAAAAATTCGCCTTCGATACGGTTCTTTGCTCGTTCATCCGGCGTGTACACGTACTCCTCAGCCGGAGGGTCAGCAACCAACCCGAGAACAAACGTGGCAATCGCTTCGATCTCATCTTCTTTCAATGGGAACTTAGGCATCCGGAGGCGTTCGTCATATCCCTTAGTTTCCGTCTTCTGGTAATCATAGCTTCGTGGAGCACGCAGCTTCTGCCATGCGAAACCGGCACGTCCATGTCGCTGTATGCTGTCGTAGAAGAACGACGCCGACATTTCCTGGGCTTCTTCTTCCTCTGTAAACAGCCCTGCCTCTGTTCCGCCCGCTTCTGCTTTCTGATTTGCTGTCAGCACTCGTTCAGTCGTTGAGGCAAACTTGCTGTCAGCAGGTTCACCATGGTGATGGAGGAATTCTTCAATATGCTCAAAACCAAGCTTGCTGGTGTCCTTCCGACCCCAGTCCTGAAGGGCAACGCCAATTGGCCGTGAGAGTTCGTAACCTGGCATGTCGTGGCACGCATAACAGCCGTAACGAGCAATCGTCTTCCGACCTACGTATTCCAGCTTCTTCTGATGCCATGCAGCTGGATCCGCCACGGCAACGCCGTCTTCGGAAGCCAAAGCCTGCTCATCACCTACAACATCAGCCTTCTTCTGCGGGAATGAACCCGAAGAAATGATGCCACGAGCTGCGGATTTGCTGAATCGCGTCTTTTCAAGATACAAGCTGACTAGGTTGTCCAGTTCTTCGTCGTTGACTTCAACGGCTGGGTAGACGCCGGGCTCGCCCTGACTCAACAGAAACGCCGCAATGTCCGCCGCAGGATCGATCTCCGTCGTGCCATCAACGTCGAGGTACGCATCGAGATAAAGATTTGGCATGCGTGTGCGTTTGTGATAACGCTCGGGTTCCCGAATCCATGTGTAGAGCCAGTCGCTGGACGACGCGTCGTCAGAATTTCGTAAAATTTTCAGATGGATGTCTGAGATGTTCGGACCAAAATCAGCGGTATTACCCGGGACTGCAGTGTGCTGATGGCAGGCCATACATCCACGTTCTGAAAACAGCTTCTTGCCACGTTCCACATCCGCAACATACCCGTCTTTTGGCGCGAGCAGGTCAATCGGCTGTGACGCTCCCAGCAGCACTGCAGAAATTCCGGCCAGTTCCGCTGCCTCAAACTGCTTCGTATGCTGCGCATCGTCCTTACCAAGGTGGTCGGCCAATGCAAAGAACTGTGGCATCTTTGTGGAAGGACGGAACCGCTGTGGAATTTCGGTCCAGTACTCAATCCACGAGGCTGTCGTCTTGGACGCAATATGTCTCAGGCTTGGGCCGACCTTTCGCATTTTTCCAGCGACCTGAGTTGGGTCGGCTGCAATACGAGTGGCCTCCTCCTCCGTCTGTGGCTCCAAACGCATGTCCGGGCCAATCGCTACACCAGCGTCGAAACCATACATTTCATGACAGCCATAACAGCCGTACTTTTGAATGAGCTGGTAGCCCTTGAATACCTTTGGAGCCGAAGCACCAAATTCCGGATTCACGCCCAATTCAGTCACCGAGTGATGGCACTTGATACAAGTCGACTCGGCAAACCGAGACGGCTGCATTGGGTACTCCCAAAAGTGATTTGGATGGAACCCGTATTCTCCGTGCCATTCGTGCGCAATGTGCGGATCGTTTGGAGTGTGTTCAGCATTTCCAAAGCTGGTGCCGGAACCTTGTCCGTCATGACAGATGGTGCATCCGAACTTCGCGACCGGATGAGGGCTTGAAGCCGTGCAAAACAGAGCTGTGTTCGGGTGCGTCGAATAAGGCTGAGGAAACTTATCTTCCTTGACCCAGTCTTCGACATTCGCAGTCGTCGGGTGACCGGCAGGGAAAGCTGGTCCGCCAGTGCCAGAAGTCCTGTCGATGTTCTGGTGACAGGAACGACAACGATCGAAGCGAGCGATTTCAGCCATACCCAGCGTCTGCGACAGTCTGGGCATCCAATCCTGAACGATGCGAAGATGCGAATTGAACCCATCAATGACAGGCAGTTCCATCATCGCTCGCTTCCAGCTGGAAACCAGATTCGATGGTTCGATCTTCTCGACGGCTGCACGAACACGTTCGGCTTCGAAATTCAATTTCTCACGTTCCGCCACAAGAGCGTCATAGTCAGCGGTGATCGCCTTCACATCGTTGTTCTTAATAGCAAGGGCAGCCTTAGCGGCATCCAGATCCACCCTGGTGGCATCGGACAGATCCTGCTTCGCTCGATAGGCATCGAACCGAGCCTGGAACTGATCCGCTGGCAATGCATCGCGAACAGCGAGGTCATATTGAGCGCGTGCTTCGTCACGATCCGAGTTCTTAAACTTCAGCTCGATTTCAAGAGCATCCACCTTTCGCTGCAGAGATTCCTGCTCGGCAAACAAATCTGCATCGGTTTTTCGCCGCTCTTCCAGCGCCCTGGCGGCTTCTTCCACCTGAGCCTCGAGGGCAGCCTGCTGTTGTTTAAACTCAGCAGACTCAATAATGCTCAGGTCGGCCTTCCGAACTGTCGCATCGAGTTTGAAGTTTGTCCGCTGATAAACCTTCCATTCGTCAGCCTGGTCCTGTTTCATCATGACGATGACAGACGCAAGCAAAAGAACGGAGCTAGCGGCAAAGACCACATTCAGGGTCTTTTGATTCCAACGGAAATTATCAGTGGCTGGCATGAGACTTTGGCTGGGCCTTCTGCCCGTCCTCAGTGGTTTTCAGAAACCGGAGACCTGACACTGGAACGGCCCAGCATCAGATGTTGAAGAAGTATTCAGGAATACCGACGATGTACTTCAAAGCAAACGCCCATCGGAGCAACATCTTGATTGGGAGAATCGCCATCCACAGAATGAGATTCGAGAAGACGAGGAATCTGAGCACTCCCATTCGTACAAAGTATTTTCGCAGAATCGTCAGTCCAAGAATCGGAGGAAGAATCGCGAAGTAACCAAGAGTCAGCAGGATGCCTGGAGATTCTCGCAAAAGAATGTCACCAACGGACGATCCTTTTGGAATTGCCAGCCCAAGTCCGTTCCAGAAGAACTCGCTTAGGTTCACGTTGTTCGCGGCCTCCACCTTGTGAACATCCCAGTACTCATAGATACCGAAGAAGTTCCAGTTCGGTCCGCGGAGGAATGTCCCCAGAACAATCAATGCAACCCACAGTGGCAGAAACCCAAATAGATATGTCGTCACCGCAAAGGAGCGCTGTTTAAATGAGTAGTAGCCGTTGCCAAGCTTGTTAAAGTCGATGTACGGAACAGCCATCAACCCACCGAGAATGATGCTCGGCAGTACCACACCCGCCAACCACGGGTCGAAGTAAACAAGCATCTCCTGCAGTCCGAGGAAGTACCACGGAGCCTTCGAGGGGTTCGGTGTTTTGACCGAAGAACCCGGTTCTTCAAGCGGTGCCTTAAGAGCAATCCCCCAGAAGATCAAAACGGCTGACAGAACGACCATGCAGATCAGTTCTGTGTAAACCAGATCTGGCCACACAAGAACCTTTTCGTTGTTTTCCTGCTCGAACAGCGGGCGTCCCTGTTCAATCCGGCGATCGTTATCCACAGCACGTGTGAAATAGATCCACGTGAAGAACGCAACAATGAACAGCATCGCAACGATCGGGACGTTGTCCGGCTTCCCGACGATCTGCCGGAAGTCATAGTCACTGAGACTCAGTCCCATGAAAATCAGAGACAAGTTCAGCAGAACCCACGCGACTGTTGGCTTCGTCCACCATTCTCGCGCCTGGATCATGAAGAACAGACCAACGATGGAGAGAAAAAAGTAAAACACCGGATTCGAAAACCATGCGTCAAAGAAATCCTTGAACGCTGACGGCATCGAAACCAAAAATCCTTCTACCGGATAAGTGAAGTGGTAAAAGGACAACATCATCACAATCGATGTGTAGGTTGCCCACAGTGTCGCTTTGGGGATTCCGTTGCGGAATTCACCGTCCAGCTTGTAACTGCGAACAGTCCACACCAGGTTCACAAGGAACACCAGCAAATAAAACCAGCCAAGGCCGATCAGAACGCTGGGTGTAAGATCGGGATGAGAATTCAACATTGACTATGCCCGGCGAGAAGTACACCAATTTCCCAGGAACAACAGATGACACCACGATTCCTGCACCGCAGGAAACAGCCTAAAGCGGCTGACTGATTCCGCCGTCCTTGCGGACACGCCAGAAGTGAATGGCAATCAATCCGCTCACGACAATAGGAATCGCAACGCAGTGAAGAATGTAGAAGCGATTCAAAGTGGCTTCGCCCACGAAACGACCACCAAGAAGCAAAAACTTCGCGTCAGACGCATTTGTGATAAGTTCATAACCACTTGTATTGAATAACTGAAATCCAGGGCCTTCGGTACCAAGCCCCGGAGTCGCCTTTGCCATATTGGAACCCACGGTAATAGCCCAAATGGCCAGTTGGTCCCACGGCAAAAGATAACCGGTGAACGACAACAGCAGGGTCAGCACTAGCAGCAATACACCGATCACCCAGTTGAATTCTCGAGGGGGTTTGTAGCTGCCGGTTAAAAAGACGCGGTACATATGCAGCCAGACAGTGATGACCATCGCGTGAGCACCCCACCGGTGAATTTCTCGCATGATGCCAAGCGTCTGCACATCGCGCAGGGCCTGAATGTCATAGAACGCCCAGTCCAATGTTGGGCGATAATAAAACATCAACAGAACGCCTGTGAGAGTCTCCACCAGAAACAAAAAGAAAGTGATTCCACCCATACACCACGTGTATGAAAGTGCAATCCCCTGCTGTTTGATCGAGACGGGATGCAAATGAAGGAAGAAGTTTGTCAGCATTACAACGACGCGATTACGTCGATCGGTTGGAGCCGGATGCCGAAAAACACTCTTCCAGATCTGTGAGTTACGAATGTAATCGCCTACAGACACCTTCAGATCCTCAGACGAAGCCGCAAATCCAACAGGACCGCAGCAGCCCAAAACGAAACAAAAACCGCACTGACGAGCAGCCTCGTCTTACGCAGTACGCAACACAAGCAATGCTAGGCCACACCGACATATGACGACGGATTCGCCCACTGGCCAAGTTCCTTCTGGAACTTAACGCTCTTGTCCACTTCCAGCATCCCGTCTTCAGCCAGCCGCAAACCCACTCGTTCAAGAGGACGAGGAGCCGGACCTTCGAAGTTGACACCGTTCTTATAAAATCCCGAACCGTGGCAAGGGCATTTAAATTTCTGCTCGCCTTCAAGCCAGTTCGGTGTACAGCCAAGATGAGTACACACGGTACTCAACGCGTAGATCATCTGAGCCCCATCAACTTCACCATTCACGATCCAAACATTGAACTGAGCCTGCCATTTGGTGGAAACTGTTCCCGGCGAGTAATCGTTTGGCGGACCAATCTTAAACTTCGTCGGTGGTTCAACCAGGACATTCGGCATCATGAAGCGAGCGACCGCGAGGCCCGATGCCGTGAGCGAACCCACGAACGCCGACCAGGCAATGAACACGGGCGAAAGAAGAACTGCAAATATGTCTTCAAGGAAAGACCGACGAGCGACCTCGGGAGTTGCGGCTTTACTGGCCGGTGCCTTTGCTGACAATGGCTTCGCAGGCAGCACAACCTTTGGAGGAGTTGGCACCCCTTCCGATGACGAGCGGATTGCTTTGATCATATCCGCAGGAGACATCCCGGGCGCAACTGTCTTTACTTCTGTTTTCGCAACCGGAGCGGAAGCAACAGGCCCAGCCGCAGGAGCGGCGGCCAATGCAGCACCCGATTTTGCTCGGATCGCAGCCATGATATCGGCTGGACTTTTCGCGGCACCCGCAGTAGCGGCCGGCGTTGCAACAGAAGCAGCAGCGACAGGCTTTTTAATCGCCGCCAGAATACTGGCCGTTCCGGCAGGAACCGCCGCAGGCTTCGGAGTTGCAGGGGCAGCAGCAGCCGCATTTGGGACATCGGCCAACGGCTGTCCGGGCGTTGATTCTGCGGGAGGCTCAGTTGCCGATGCAGCTGCAGCGTTCTTGGCGCGAATCTTCGAAAGGATGTCGTTTGTTGAGGGCTTTGGATCTGTCATTCAACCCTGCCAGACAACAGAAAGGATTTGGTGGTTCCGAAACCAGAG
>JBDNHX010000487.1:0-4788 GCA_041688565.1 Planctomycetaceae bacterium | reverse complement strand
TCGAATTCGGCAACTTTCGGGCCTTGCGTGAGCCAGCCGGACGCGACTACTGCCGCAGCCGCGTTCGCTTCTTCAACTCCCACAAACGGCCTCGAAATTGGAATCATGTTCTTCTCACCTGACCGCTCCTCGAATCTTTATCATCTTGCCGAATCCGTCAGATAGTCACTGAAGACACCGCTCGAAATTGCGTTCGTTCTCCACTCGACAAGTCTCTGCAATCCTTCGATCAAATCCGTTTCTGCCCGAAACCCAAGCAGCGATTCTGCCTTTCTGACAGAAGCAAGGCGCCGAGGCACTGGATTCACCGTTCGCTCAGGCAGGTACTCTGGCTTCACCGTCAAGGAGCCGGTTGCTTTTAATAAAGCAGAGAGCAGTTCATTCAGACTTGTTTCTGTTTCAGACCCTATGTTAAACACTTCGTCGGTTACATCTAACTCCATCGCCAGAATGTTGGCTTTGGCAATGTCATCACTGAAAATAAAATCCATAGTCTGATTCCCGTCCCCGAAAATCTTAGGCGGAATCCCCTGGTCGAGGCAGTCGAGCCAGCGAATCAACACCTCCGTGTATTTCCCAAAGATGTCCATTCTCGGACCATAAACATTGAAGTATCTCAGAGCGACATAATCAAGTCCGTACATATCGTGAAAGCTTCGCAAAAATCCTTCATTGGCAATCTTAGCCGCTCCGTAGAGTGTTCGATTGTTGTATGGATGATGTGATTCATCTGTCGGAAAACTATCAGCCATTCCGTAAATGGAGGCGGAGGAGGCAGCGACTATTTTCTTTACCCCCGCATTTACGCAGGCTTCCAGCACGTTAAAGGTTCCGGCCACAAGCACATCAAGGCATGCGCGAGGTTCGAGAGCGCACCTTGTAATCCGAATCGCTGCCTGATGAAACACTGCATCTACGCCGTCGAAAAGATCGCGAATCGCATCGTAGTCGCGAATGTCACTTGTCGCCAGCCGAACCAGTCCCGTTTTCATTCCTTCCGCGAGGTTATGCCGAGTGCCGCGTGAAAGATCGTCGAGAACGATGACCTCGGCCGGATCGCAACTTGCCAGAAGCGCGTCAACGATCGTAGATCCAATGAGGCCGGCGCCGCCAGTGACTAAGATTCTCTTTCCGCATAGTTTCATGCCTTGTCGTCCTTTTCGTAATAGCGCCGCACGGCATCAATGACGACTGTGCGCTGCTCTTCAGTCATCTCGGGAAACATAGGAAGCGACACGCATTTCTCCATTACGCCCTCGGCGACGGGAAACTGTCCGCGTTGATACCCCAGGTGACGATATGCGGGCTGAAAGGGAATTGGCGTGGGGTAATGAACGCTGGTCGAGACTCCATTGCGTGCAAGGTAAGCACGGAAATTTTCACGATCTTCCACCAGCACCACGAACAGGTGCCAGACATGCTCGTTCGGATCCGGAGCAAACGGTAAAGCTAGTCCCGGAATGTTCTGCAAATGCCGGAGGTAAGCTGCCGCATGCTGACGCCGCTGCATTGTCCATTCGGGGAGATGTTTTAGCTTTTCATTGAGAACAGCTCCCTGCAGTCCTTCCATTCTCGTGTTGAATCCAATCTCTTCATGGTGGTGCCGACCACTCTGAGCGTGATCACGGAGACGGCGAATCCGCTCTGCAATACGATCGGAGTTTGTGGTCACCGCGCCAGCTTCACCAAACGCTCCAAGATTCTTGCCCGGATAAAAGCTGAAACATCCTGCATCGCCAATGGAACCCACAGTCCTTCCCGCATGTTGCGCACCATGCGCCTGGGCGGCATCTTCGATCAATACGAGATTGTGTCGATGGCAGATGTCCCGGAACGCAGTCAGGTCCGCAGCTGCGCCATACAGGTGGACCGGAAGAATCGCCCTGGTTCGTGAGGTGATTGCGGCCTCAATGCGTGAAGGATCTAAATTAAACGAACGATCATCAATATCCGCATACACCGGAGTGGCTCCGACATAGCTGATCGCCCAACTCGTGCTGATCCAGCTGTGCGGGGTCGTAATCACTTCGTCCCCCGGACCGATATTCAAGGCAAGCAGCGACATGTGCAGTGCGCTGGTGCCGTTATTGACTCCCACACAATGCTTCACGCCGCAAAAATTTGCAAAATTCTCTTCAAACAATTGGACATTTGGACCAAGGATAAAATGAGCCCCCGAAATTGCGGCTTCAAACGAATCCTTCAAATCTGCCCAGATCGCAGAATTCTGTTTGCGGATGTCAAGGAATGGAACGTCGATTGTCATTGACCGTTTCCTCCATTCGTCCGGCGAACCGATGTTCCCACTGGTGGCTTCCCAAAAATGACTCTTGAATGACAACATCACCAGATCTTTGCCCGAAGCACTTTGAGCACAATGCTCTTGTTGTTGAAGTCCAGAAACGATGGAATTATTTCACTACCAGCTGCCGAGCCATTGCCGTGCGTGACACGTCGCGCGGATTTCAGCAGTCGGGCTATGTGGGCAACAGGGTAGAGCATCGCGATTTCGCTAACGGGGATTGCCGTTAACGGGATCGTGCCGTCCCTCTTCTCCGTGTCGTCTGCGTCGCTCTCAGATTCCGCCTGGACATGCTGTGCGACAACGTCCTGCAGGAAATCATTGAAATCGGCGACTCGCCCGCGTCGAGAATGCCCTTCTTCTGCCCGAAGATCGACGAGCCGCATATTCAGCAGCACGATGGCGGCCGAGAGACTGTCGTTAACGGATCTGTTGAAATAGCCGACGCAGCCGTAGCCGCTTTTCAGCAGACAGGCCACCGGCACATAATCATCGTCCGGAGATGTTCCACTACCAACGAGGCTGAGTATGTCGTCGCGATTCATCTGATTCACTCCCCACGATTACTGATCCTTGTCGACACCGATCAATCGCAGGAAGAATCGCAAAGAATTGTGAAGGATTGCTTAACGAATGAAGACTACTGCTGAAAATCCCGAGAGTTTAAAACATCGTTTCACAAATTGCGAAACCAAGTCTCTCACCCGAGCCCGGCAGCAAGCGGCTTGTTGATTCAATGGGTTTTCAGAACCCGAAACGTCAGTGAGGGATGGAATTACCTGCGTTTTTCGTCACACATCCCTCGCTAAGCGTTGGGTTACTATTAAATCGACAACCCGCAAGTTTAGGGCGAGTTTTGATGGTCAATCGGAAAGTTCAATGCTCGGCTCGGTTCTGATTGACGGCAAATAGCCCATTCCTCCCCGTGCGAAAGACATGATTACAATGTCTTTCGAAACAATGGGGACCGACAGATCCGCAATCGGTTGAGCCAGAATTGCAGCATGACCCACAGCGTCAGCAATCCATACCGAGTACTTCGCCGAAAATTAATGCTTGAAGCTTCTGCAAAGTACCGCACAGGAACAGGGATGTCACCCAGTCGAAATCCAAAATACACGGCCTGAGCCAGGAATTGAGTATCGAATACGAAATCGTTCGAGTTCTCCCGCCACGGCACTGTTTCAAGCACTTCCCGACGATACGCCCGAAAGCCACTGTGGAAATCGCCAAGATTCTGGCCGAGCGCCACATTTTCAAAGATCGTCAGGCAGCGATTTGCGACGTACTTCCACGCAGGCATCCCGCCCGCCAAAGCTTCTGTCCGGGTTCGAATTCGGGAACCCAAAATGACGTCACAGTTCCCCAGTCGAATCAATTCTGCGGCGATGGGAATCACGCGGCTGTCATACTGATAATCCGGATGGATCATGACCACAATGTCTGCTCCCCGCTCCAATGCAGCGGTATAGCATGTCTTCTGGTTGCCTCCGTAACCGGTGTTGCACTCATGTTTGATGACAGTCAACCCCAGGGATCGAGCCACTTCCACAGTTCGATCACTGCTACAATCGTCCACCAGAATGATTTCATCGACGGTGCCGGGCGGGATGTCTTTGAGAGTACGCTCAAGAGTCGACTCCGCATTGTAAGCGGGCATCACGGCAATAATTCGTGGTTTTTCCATGTTCGAACTTGAATCCGATCGTACATTCGGAGATTTTTGAAATCAGGCTTTCGGGGGTTCATTTGAGTCAGGCCAGCCACCATTGATATGGAGCGTCTCATTGTGTGACTCGGCCGAACTCACCCCTAAAAGCAAAGTTATTGCAGCTGCTTTTGTGCTTCCTGATACAATCGAAAATTCTCCTTCAGCCGCGGTTCATTGGGATTGATCTCCATTGCCTGCTGCAGCAATTCAAGTGCTCTTGAGAAATTGCCTTCTTCTGCCTCGCAATTGGCAAGATTCCCAATGGCTTCCACACTTGCAGGGTCGTACTCCAATGCTCGCGAGAACATTTGTTTCGCTTGCATAAGATCGGAGTCATGAAGCGCGTAACCAAGGTTGATCAATGCGCGGTAATCATCTGGTCGTAACTCAATCGCTTTCCGAAGATTCTTGGTGGCGTCGCTTGTGTTGCCGCTAAACATTTGCGCACATCCAAATGTGGTATACGAAGTACCCTCGAAGGCGTTCTCCGGATACTGAATCGCTATTTCCGCCTCGCGCAGTGCTTCCGGAATTCGCTCGTCGGCGAGCAAAGCCAGCGCGAGCGAGTCATGTCCGCGGTAACTATCCGGATCAACTACTAGGCAAGCGCTCCAGAGCGACACGCCGTTTCGCCAGATAGTAGCCTGTCGATAGGTCAGAAGGGAGAATGTCACGGCGATGGCAGCTAACGCCGAAAGGACAGTTTTGCTGTGTTGATGTCGTTGGATCACTGGCAACGACCCAAGCAACAGAAACAATCCAATGTGTGGAAAGT
>JBDNHX010000486.1:0-4180 GCA_041688565.1 Planctomycetaceae bacterium | reverse complement strand
TTGCACCAACGTGTTCAGGCGGTGTTCGCCCACCCAGCGATTGCTGAGGCTCTCGAACGAAAGTTTGAGAATCTCGCCCATTAACATTCCGAGAAGTTCATATGGAATATGTTGATCAGCCGGTTCGAGCCATTCACGAAGTTGTAGGCGGAACGTCCCGCACATGGGATTCGCTTCAAATGTTTGTTGAACCTGATCAAATCTTTCCAGGAGCGACTTTGATGGTCCACGAGGTTCCGAATCGGAGTCACTTGATTCCGTGTAAGCGGAAACCTGTTTAACGTTTTCGTCGTCACACAGTTCTTCGATGTCAAGGGCTTGGATTGCAGGCGACATCAGGACTGAACGGTCGCCGACAAAAGGCAGTGCATCTTCCCTTTTAGGTGGTAATGTCTTGTCGAGTTCGGACAGCACACGAGACAAGACGTAGATCAGAGTTTCAAGTTCATTTGCGTCGTGGCAATGCAGCTGCAATTCAACGGGGTCCATCGTCATCAGGGAACAAAGTGTTTCGTCAGCCACGCTGCTCGACGGAAGCCGCAGTTGTAGACCACGACACCATTGACGTAGCGACAAAGTGCTCGACGAGGGGTGATCCTTATACGACAAGTCAAATACTGCTTTGCAATCAGCCAGGTCCATTGGACGCTCCGTCGGTGGTATCAGACTTCTACTGTTGAGGAATTGAGGATCCGGATCAACTGACGCCGGCGGTCTGAAGTTCCAGTAAACTCGGACTATTCAATCCAACACTGGCAGCGACATCACCAATCACGTCTTCAGTGGATGCAAAGGAGGATGGATATCACACGAGTATTCCTCGATCGCGTATTGAACAACCTACACGTTACGTTCAGTGCCTACTTTTTCGCTAAGTTGAATTTGCGGTGTGCATTCTGTTTCAAATATTGGGCGTGCAAATCAGGATTCGCCTGGCGAAACGAGTCCTGATCGAATCGCATTGCCAGACTTGTTTTCCATGTCGCGATACCTCGAAGCTCCGATGCAGTACCGAGGGCAGCCTTGATGCGATACTCGATCAGTTCTCGTTCAAACTCAAGCATGTCCATCTGCTCACGAATATCGAGTAGCCGACGATATTCCTTCTGAAGTTCTTCGGTTGGCTCGATGATCCGATCCTCTGACTGCGCCGCCTTATACTCGTCAGCAGTATTCTTTGCTGAGATGTACTCGTTCAGAAAAGCTCTCGCATCTTTTAGAACAGATCTGAGTTCGTCGGGATCAATCTCAAAGAACTCTGTGCCACCACTGCCAAAGTGTTTTGACGTTCGCAGCCTTTGATGCAGGTATTTCTCACAGAGCGATGCTTCTTCCGTTTCGATGACGTCAAACATTATTAGAGAATACGGATTGCCTGTATTCAGTTGCTGGATACGTTTTTCGACGTTACCAGTCGTTCGGCCAATTTTGAATAGGTTTGAGAGCCCTGACCGGAGGACGTATACGTACCCCTTCTTCGGCGTAGTTTGAGTCTCTGAAACATCAGACGTGTTACTCACGATATTATCCCCAGTGTTGTCGGTAGTAGTCAGGTTGATGACTTGTGAAGAATGAAGGTCGGATTGCGGGTTGTTTTATCGGGCCGAAGAAACACCAATGCTGAGTGATAGGTTGGTTGATTCTCCTGCAGTCAACTCGATCTCGGCATCAAAGCTGATTCAGCAGCTCGGCTGCTGTCTGAGAGATCTTTTCATCGTCGCCCTCGCGGGCGTCGTGGTACTGGGTCATTCGCATGTATGTTGGCAATTGGGCGGATTGCAAATAGACGGGCAGCAGAACCCTGTCTTTGGATTCTCTGTGGCGAAGCAGGGCCATGTTGAATTCCTCCTGGCAGATTCGTGACTTCAGATAACTGGGTGAATACATGCAGAGGATTTTGCGTGAGTCATCCAGTGATTCGAAAATGTGCTGTTGCCAGGCGGCTCCGGGGCGGAGTTCCAGTCGATCGACGAATAATCGCAAATCGGGGCGACCAGACTGAAAGCATGCGACAAGCTGATCGACTTTCTCTTTGTTATCCCATGAGTAGCTCACAAATGCGTCGAACTTGAAATCTGCATGTGTCTGTGGAATCGCGATGGCTGCTTTGACGCGGGCAAACGACTGCTTGTGCAATTCGATGTCGGATATTGACCGCAACACGATGTTGATACGATCAAGTGGCATGCCAGTGTTTAGCCAGTGTACCGCTGCATCCACCAAGGCTTCCAGCATCGCGTCAGGATCTTCCCCTTGGTCGCCAGCGGCCACCAAGGGCATGGCGATGGAATTGATGGGTGGCTGGCCTGTGGTAAACGGGATGATTGATCGAAAGATATCCCCGACGACTTCGGTTGGTTGGCCGCGATACGCAGGTTCAAAACACAGGATTCGCTGAAAGCCGGCATCGGGTTGATTGATCACTTCAGACAGCCAGCAGGATGAGAACTGTCGCAGGTCCACGGCCTTCTTCTGGGACAAAGCGGCAATGGAGATTCCCCGTCGTTCCAGGGCACCGATTAATGACCGTGGCGTCGGAACATAGTCATCTGGAAATGCCGAGACGATGATGGCATCGACGGCATGTTCAGGCGGCAAGTCGGTCAGATCACCAACAGCCAAATTGATGCAACGCCGGTGGCCGTGATGCTCAATACAGATTGAGTCTATGATTTCCATGAATGTCCTCTTGGCCTTGTTCGGATGTCATTGAAAACTTCTGACTGGAATATCATTTCGCGTGGCTGTCCGGAATTGTCCGGATTCCTGCGGAATGCGGAGTTTTCGGCAATTATCCTGACACAAGCAGTGATACTGCGGTGAGATGTGATTTGGCAAAACAATCGCCAGCGACACATGTCCGGATTTGTCCGGATTCTGTCCGGATTCTCTCATGGGGCTTTCTCCGTGCGGGCATACACAGTCGCTGGCCCTTTTCCGTGCCGCTCAAAAAATCCCCATTCGAGCAACTCGCCGAGTTCTCGTTGAGCCTGGCGGGCGACCACTCCGGTGATCTCAGCATAGTCTGAGGTCTTGTAAGCGTGTCCCGGTTTCGTGGCCGCAAGGAAGGCCGATTGACGTTCAGAAAGCTGAACCTCAACCTGCGGCTCTGGAGCCCGATAGATCGTCAATGACACCGTGTTCTGCTGGGCTGTCCAAACCGGATTTTTGGCTCCCAGCTCTCGGCATTCTGCGATCAGCTTCTGCGTTCCCATCCCGAGTTGTTCCATGAGGCCACGCAAGTAGAAAACCCGCGCGACGTCAGGATTGCCAGGGATCGATGGGTGTTCTTTCTTCAGATCCGAGGGCTCCCATCCCTGCGGTAATTTTCCGGGATTGCTGATGACAAGATGTTCGGGATAGATCTCGACACGAATCTGTCCTCCAGCAACCGTGTAGTCGCGATGGACGACAGCGTTCACCAGACCTTCTCGCAATGCAAACAATGCGTAGGCAGGCACATCCCGACGTTGAATCTTCCCAGAGACAAACTGTCCAGAGAAGCCAGTTCGCTGCTGAATCGCGGTAATCACCTCAAGCAGCACTCGCACGCCCGGTCCGGATAACAACAGGTCATTCGAAATCGGCCCGGACTTGTCGCTTCCATACGACACCACTCGCACAGCAAGGTTTGGTGACCACGTCAGTGGGTCGGAAGCGAAGAGCAAAACTGCTGCGTTGATGTATTGCCCATTTCGTACAAGTCGCAAACGCCGGAGCAATTCTTCATCATCCTCAGTGACATCGATACCCAGACGCCCGATTCGTTTCAGCTCATTTCGAGCTTCCATCAGCTCTCTGCCATCGCAATCAGAAATCACAAATCCAGGAACAGCATCCTGCTCCCAGCGTCCCGGCAACGTCGCCTGGACTTCAACCATCTCTGCGGCTGTTGCTGGATCCGCTTTGAAAGTTGACTGGCCCACACGAACATAGATGGAGCGGCTGAGCGAATAAGGCTTATCCGCACCCTGCGGAACGTCAATCATCACAACTTCCGTGTCGTCCAGTTTGTGGATCGATGCCGAGAATAGCGGCGCAGGATTCAACTGAGCCGTCACAAAGACAAGCAATTCCCGCACCCAGCTCTCGGCATCGTTCACGCCGATGACTTCGCCGCGATCGTCAACGCCCACAACGATCGTGCCACCTTGTTGATTCAGCATTCCGCAGATGGATC
>JBDNHX010000485.1:0-7127 GCA_041688565.1 Planctomycetaceae bacterium | reverse complement strand
GCCATCACTCTCCGAGTGATGAATGCCTGCTTTGTCAAATCGAGTACCCTTGGGCGTTCCTCTCTTGCGGTGTTGAAATCGATCGATGCTGGACGAGCCATACCGCAAGTAATTTTCCGCAACCCCGTGTTTTCAGAATCCGACGCATCACGAATCATGCAAAAGCCACTTCCGTTTGACGCGGCAACCGTCCGCAAAATCGCTGAAAAGTACCCGACTCCGTTTTATCTGTACGATGAACAGGGAATGCGCGACTCTGCCCGCAGCCTGAACGCGGCATTTTCGTGGTGCGCGGGATTTCGTGAATATTTCGCCGTCAAAGCGCTGCCAAATCCTTACGTGCTCGAAGCGTTGAAGGAAGAAGGCCTGGGCGGCGACTGTTCAAGTCTGGCGGAACTTGTGCTGTCTGAAAAAATCGGACTGACCGGCGAAGACATCATGTTCACATCCAACAACACGCAGGCCCATGAGTACCGTAAGGCGGTCGAAATGGGGGCCATCATCAATCTGGATGACCTGAGTCATATTGACTATCTCAAAGAATATGTCGGCCTGCCGGAACTGCTCTGCTTTCGTTACAACCCAGGTTCAGCTCGCGAAGGCAACGTCATCATCGGCAAGCCCGAAGAAGCCAAGTACGGTTTTACGGAAGCTCAGTTGTTTGAAGGTTATCAGATTCTTCGCGACGCCGGTGTGAAGCGATTTGGTCTGCACACGATGGTCGCTTCGAATGAACTCAACGGCGACTTCTTCGTCGAAACGGCTCGGATGGTGTTCGACCTCGCCGTCCGCATCCACGCAAAGCTGGGTGTGAAGATGGAGTTCGTGAACCTCGGTGGCGGAATCGGAATCCCGTATCGCCCCGAACATAAGCCAGTCGATCTTCATGCCGTAGGCCAGGGCGTTAAGAAAGTGTACGACGCCATGATTGCCGGCACGCCGCTGGACCCGTTGAAGGTGATTATGGAGAACGGCCGCATGATTACCGGGCCGCACGGTTTTTTGGTGACGACGGCGATTCATCAGAAACACATTTACCGCGATTACATTGGCGTCGACGCATGTATGTCCAACCTGATGCGGCCGGGGATGTATGGGGCTTATCATCACATCACGGTGCTAGGCAAAGAGAACGCTCCCCATGACCGAATGGTGGACGTGGTCGGTTCTCTTTGCGAAAACAATGACAAGTTCGCCATCAATCGCCAGCTTCCAGCCGTTGAACGCGGTGACCTGCTCGTCATCCACGACGCAGGGGCTCACGGCCATTCGATGGGTTTTCAGTACAACGGCAAACTGCGGTGTGCCGAACTGCTGCTGAAGCCCGATGGGTCGGTGAAAATGATTCGTCGAGCCGAAACGCATGACGACTACTTTGCGACTCTGGATTTCAGCGGGCTTGCCACACCGCAACGCTGAAGGCCGGCAACGTAAATCAGGCTTCCCGAGGCCCGAACCACGTATGGAGCCCGAATGTGTCGATATAGCGATTGATCGGCATCATGGCCACAATTCGCTTCACCGCAGCGAATTGCAACCGCCCACCAATCAGCCGTCTCAAAACCACCGGCCCTCGACCAGCTTGAATCTGATCGATTCCGTTGAGATACTGCAAAGCCGCGACTAAAGAATTGGCTTCTGCACCGAACGATCGGAGTTCTGCTCTGATTTTCCGAACGGAGAGTCCCGACCGTCAGCAAACAATGGAAATTCCTCAGGTCATCTTTCGGAGACACTCATTTTCGCCGTCGGATGCCCGTGGGGTGTAGCGGCGGGTGTCGTGAAACCAAAAACCGCCGCCTTAAAGAGTCAAAAAGTTAGTTTCACCCAGAAGTCCTCGTAGCTCAGCAGGATAGAGCGTCGGTTTCCCAAGGGGACTTTGACGGACGAAAACAGAGTGCTTTTCCTGTGTTTTATGCGGTTTCTGCATCGTTCAACAGTTCAGAAAAAGTTCTGAAAATCATCGCTGCGGTTGTCGCGACAACCGCAATATGGCGAATACCTGGCGGCATTGTGATTTTCGAACGTACGCTGGATAACTCTGTCCTTGAAGCAATGACCGGCTATCGCTCGCGGTCCGTTGATGAATAAGTTGTTGGCTTCCGAAACGGTTTAGTGTTCCGGTACGTCTTCAGTAAGTGTTCGCAGCGCGCGTTCACGTAGGCGCGAGCGAGTATGATTGATTTCCGCAGCTACGCGACCGCATCATGGTGTCCGTCCATCAAGTCACTAGAGTTCTGAAATGGCCATGCCGTATTCGAAGTCGAATTTGTCACAGATGCCGATTGAAAACGCGGGCTTCGTCGAACCTTTGGAACACCCAACTTCAAAGTCACCATCGTCCTTCGCCGCCACGACCGGGGTGTCCTCGCAATGGAAAGTTCATTGCAGGAAGTCCTGAACAGGCCAAAAAACCTGCGAAACCGGCATGGATCCAGAACACTTGCCCGGTTCGTTAGTCTTCAAACCCGCAAGGATTGACTCACCCCACCAGGACTGCAACACTCTGGCCCTAAAAGGCCTTGCCACAATTAGATGTCAGCCCCTAAATCATGGACAAAAAACAACTCAGCGAACGCGACATCTGCACTAAATTCGTCGTGCCGGCGCTGCTGTCATCCGGCTGGGACATTCAGCATCAGGTTCGGGAAGAGTATTTCTTTACAGCCGGCCAGGTCCTGGTAAAAGGGAAAACGGTCAAACGGGGGAAGCGGAAGTTCGCCGACTTCCTGCTGTCGTTTAAAACCAACATGCCGCTGGCACTCATTGAAGCCAAAGACAACAACCACAGCATTGGCAGCGGAATGCAGCAGGGGCTGGACTATGCCAGAACGCTGGATGTGCCGTATGTCTTCAGTACCAATGGCGATGGATTCCTTTTTCACGATCGCCTGAATACATCTGGCACGATCGAACAGGAACTGAAACTCGACCAGTTCCCGTCACCCACAGAACTTTGGGATCGATACTGTCAGGCCAAGAAAATCAATCAGGCAGCTCTCCCGATTGTCTCGCAAGATAATATTTTGACGGCAGTGGCCGCATGCCTCGCTACTACCAGACAGTGGCCATCAATCGAGTCGTCGAAGCGGTCAGCAATGGCAGAAAACGAGCATTGCTGGTCATGGCAACAGGTACGGGCAAAACGTTCACGGCATTTCAGATCATCTGGAGACTCTGGAAATCCGGCACGGCCAAACGCATTCTGTTCCTGGCTGACCGGAACATTCTGATCGATCAGACCATGGTTAATGATTTCCGCCCCTTCAAAGGTGCAATGGCCAAGCTCAGCCCGAAGAGCAAAACCATAGAGCTTTCCGATGGCACCAAGGAGTCCGTCGATCTGGCGATGGATAAGAAGCGTACCGTCAACAAGTCTTACGAAATATACTTGTCGTTGTATCAGGCGGTTTCCGGTACTGAAGATATCAGGAACGTCTACAAACAGTTCTCGCCAGACTTCTTTGATCTGATTATCATCGACGAATGCCATCGGGGAAGCGCTGCGGAAAACAGCTCGTGGCGAGAAATCCTCAACTACTTCAGCTCCGCCACACAAGTCGGCCTCACCGCCACGCCAAAGGAAACCGAGGACGCTTCCAACATCGATTACTTTGGCGAACCGGTCTACACTTATTCGCTGAAGCAGGGGATCGAAGACGGCTTCCTGGCACCGTACAAGGTCATTCGCATCGACTTTGACAGGGATATTCAAGGCTGGAGGCCGCAGGCCGGGCAGCTCGACAAAAACGGCAACCCGATTGAAGACCGAGTCTACAATCAGAAGGACATGGATCGGCGATTGGTTCTGGAAGAGCGCACCAACCTGGTGGCAAAGAAGATCACGGACTTCCTGAAAGCCACGAACCGTTTCGACAAGACAATTGTCTTCTGCGACGACATCGACCACGCCGAACGCATGCGGCAGGCACTTGTGAATCAGAATGCTGACCTGGTCGCAGAGAATGACAAGTACGTCATGCGAATCACGGGCGACAATGCGATCGGAAAAGACGAACTGGATCAGTTCATTCATCCGGAAGAAAAATATCCCGTCATCGTCACCACATCAGAACTGATGACGACCGGGGTCGATGCTCAGACCTGCAAGCTGATCGTCTTGGATAAGACCGTTCAGTCGATGACGAAGTTCAAGCAAATCATCGGGCGCGGGACTCGCATCAATGAAGACTTCGGCAAGCTTTACTTCACCATCATGGACTTCAAGAAAGCGACCGAGTTCTTTGCGGATCCGGACTTTGATGGCGATCCAGTACAAATCTATCGGCCCGGTCCCGATGATCCGCCAGTTCCGCCCGAAGACGAGGACTCAGAATCTGAGAACGGAAGCGAAAATGGCGACGACCACGAAGCGGAAGATGGAGCCACTGGAGCAGGCGCCGGTCCAGGCACAGGGACAGGCAACGGTGGCGGCGGCGGCGGGCAGCCGCGAACGAAGTACGTGGTCGATGACGTCACCGTTTCCGTGCTGGCAGAACGAGTCCAGTATTACGGCGCCGACGGACGACTGATCACGGAATCTCTCACCGACTACACTCGCAAGAAGGTCCATGCCGAATACGCGACGCTGAATGACTTCCTGCAAAAGTGGAGCAGTGCCGAACAGAAGGAAGCGATCCTGGCGGAACTGGAAGAGCACGGCGTTCTGTTTGCGGAGTTGGCTGAGCAGGTCGGTAAAGACTTTGACCCATTCGATCTCGTCTGCCACGTCGCATTCGACCAGCCGCCCCTGACACGTCGTGAACGTGCCGACAACGTGAAGAAGCGAAACTACTTCGCCAAATACGGCGAAAAGGCACGAGAGGTTCTGGAGGCCTTGCTGGAGAAGTATGCCGACGAAGGAATCGAAACGATTGAAGATCCAGGCATCCTCAATGTTCAGCCGTTGGACAAGTTCGGCACGCCGGTGCAAATCGTCCGATTGTTCGGCGGGAAGGCGCAATACGATTCCGCAGTGAAAGACCTGGGAGCGGCATTGTATTCACTGGCGAAATAAGCCGGTTGCGTGTTGGATCATGCACAGCATCGCATTTGTTAAATTTGAATTTCCGTAGAGTATGACAAGCGGAGCGCAGGCACACCATTTTGCACCAGTTCGGTGTGCCTAGAAGTGCTTTTCCAGCCACAAGACAAGACCAAACCTGATTTGGACCGTGTGTGAATGAGTTCTTCAACGATCGAAAATCGAGTCGGCGATCTCCGTGTACGCATTCAGAGTCTTTCCGAGGAACTTGAATCACTGTCGTCCCACCAAAGCGAACTGAAATCTCGGCTGTTTAGGGAGATGCTGCGGTTAAGGTTTTTTCAGACGAAAATTCAGACGCATCAGATTGCCGACCGTTTGCCTGTTGGTCGATGGTTCATCCTTCTCTGCGTTCCGCTCTTTCTGGCAGCGGTCTCTTTAATATTCACAGACGTTGTTTTGGGTTTGCGTCTGGTCAGTTTCTTCGCTGGCGCTCTGGCATGGACTTCGTCAATTTCTGCCTTGGCTGTCCTGCTGAACGGCAGTGACAAGCTACAGCTGCAGTCAAAGCTTCAGCAGTGCCAGGAATCACATTCACAGATGCTGTCGCAGGAAGAAAACATAACCAAGCGCCAACGCATGCTCAGACAGCAGATTGGCGAGTCTGAATCCGAACTGGCCGCTGCGCTGCACGAACTCCGCGCAGTTCAGTTGAGCAATTCATTCGAGAAAATCCGTGGAGACCTGTATCGGCAGAATTGGAAAGCGATGCGGGATGTAGAGTTTGAACAGTTTCTGGAGAAAGTATTCCAAGCTCTGGGCTACATTGTTGAAACGACCGCAATTACCGGCGATCAGGGCGTAGACCTCATTGTTGCGAAAGACGGCGTTCGAGTTGCCATCCAGGTCAAAGGCTATCACAGTTCCGTCGGAAACGGCGCAATTCAGGAAGCATTCGCAGGCATGGCTCATTATCAGTGCCATGCGTGTGCAGCCATCACGAACAGTCGTTTCACCAATTCGGCGGTTTCGCTTGCGAAAAGCACCAACTGTTTCCTAATCGATGAAGAGAGCTTTCGTGATTTTGTAATGGGCCGAATCGATCTCATCCAATCCGTACCACGCTGATCCTGTCTCTTGTGTCTGGCTCAAAGACTATTCCTGACAAATTGAATGACCTCAGAAACCTATGGCCCTCAACTCCTCCACCATCAAATCCATCCAGGACATCATGCGCAAAGACGCGGGCGTCGATGGAGACGCACAGCGACTTGGCCAACTCACATGGCTCTTCTTCCTCAAGATCTTTGACGACCGTGAGCAGGAATGGGAAATCACCGTCAAGAAATATCGGTCACCCATTCCGGAAGAACTCCGCTGGCGAAACTGGGCCGCTGACACGGAAGGACTCACGGGCGACGGCCTGCTGGAATTCATCAACAACAAGCTGTTCCCGTCACTCAAAGGCCTGTCCCCGGAAGCCAGCCCGCGACACCGAGTCATCCACGACGTCTTTGAAGACGCCTACCAGTACATGAAGAACGGGACCCTGCTGCGGTAGGTCATCAACAAGAACACGGAAAGTCTCGACTTCAACCGCATGGAAGACTGCCACGTCTTCGGCGACCTGTACGAACAGATCCTCAAAGACCTGCAGAGCGCCGGGAACGCGGGCGAATACTACACGCCCCGAGCCGTCACGCAGTTCATGGTCGACATGGTCAACCCGCAGCTTGGCGAAACCGTGCTCGACCCGGCCTGCGGCATTGACGTGCCCACCAACGTCCGGCACGACAACACGCTGGCGAAACCGCTGGCCAGCTACGGTCCGAAGGATCAAGTCGACTGCATCATCACCAATCCGCCGTTCGGAGGCATGGAAGAGGATGGCATCGAAACCAGCTTCCCGCAGAAATTTCGCACTCGTGAAACCGCCGATCTGTTTCTGGTGCTGATCATGACCGTGCTGAAGGACGGCGGTCGAGGTGCCATCCTACTGCCGGACGGCACGCTGTTCGGCGAAGGCGTGAAGACCACGATCAAAGAGAAACTGCTGAGCGAATGCAACCTGCACACCATCGTGCGCCTGCCGAACGGCGTGTTCGCTCCGTACACCGGCATCAAGACGAACCTGCTGTTCTTC
>JBDNHX010000073.1:0-35014 GCA_041688565.1 Planctomycetaceae bacterium | reverse complement strand
GGCCAGCCCTTTGGTGATGCCGGTTGGGTCGAAACAACCGCACGTCAATACAACCTTAAATCGACACTACGAAAACGAGGCCGACCACGCAAGTTTATCCATGCCGCCAATTAGGCTCCTGACCCTTTTTCCTCTCCCTAAATGAGGGCGCTCTGACAGCGGTCGGGTCCCCTTATTGATCGCTTCATGTGGTATCATTTTGCGTTTCTGCGGCGATCTGTTACCGGCGTAACCAAAGGTGGCGAAGCGTGATGCTACGTGCGTCCGCACCGGTCTCGGTATACTGAAATTCACGATGATGATGCGAAATCTGTGTCTGGTCGCAAAAGAGGACTGTCTGAGACGCCGGGCACGGAGATGGCATGGATTCAGTGGTAATCGTTGTAGACTTTTCCAACGCATCTGTGAGCTTGGGATCAATCGCGTATCCGTCGGAGGCATAGGCGACCATCATTGCGGAGGTCATTGCCCACGCATAGTCGCCGCGCACGAAACGAGTGATTCCTTTATCGCAGTAGTGGACACCCGCTGTGTGGTCAGCATCGACCGGTTTGCACTCAACGAAAATGCCGTCCTGACTTTGGCGAACATGCTTTCGTCCGATCATGCCGATGTGGAGATCAGGCATTTTGTCGGGGTGTTGTCCGTTGAAATTCCGAATCTTCGCCTCCCGACTGCCAATCTGCATTATATTGTCGTCAAATCCATCGACTTGTCCTGATCCATAGACCTCATCGACAAGAATCTCATGCAGTCTCAGAGTGATCGCGTCTTCATGAGCAGTGGCAAGATCAAACTCATGAACCGGTAGTTGTCGCAATCGAACCCACGCCAGACGAATCGCATCCTCCGCGAGGAGCCAAACTGCCAGCGGCAGTGGAGCATGCGGCACAGGGAACTGCGGCGGCGTAGATGCGAAGATCCTGCTCATGAAGTATGCAGTTCCTCGAGTTTTGCAAAATGATCACGAAGGATATCTGCGGCCAGCAATCGAGCACGGCTTTTTGTCCAGTATCGATACTGGTTCAGGATTCCGACAAGAAGATTGCCGTCCTGCTCCTGAATAATCATGCTCGCTCCAGTTTGGTCAGCGAGCTGAAGTATCAACTTCTGCAAGGCAGGGATGGATAAACCGCCATCCTCGCCCGTTGACACAAACAGGAATCGAAACGCATCTTTGTCAGATTGGTCACCATGTTCAGCAACTTCGATATTCAGGCTGACCCTCTTTGCGAACGGCTTAATCGCCTTTTTGACCTCAGAAATGAAATTTCTGATTTCTTGGCTCTTGGGTGCAGTGCTGCCACAGACGCCAAGTTCATCATGCGGGTTGCGAACAACCAAAGTATCTTCGATCACCAGTATGTCAGACTTTGTTAGCCCATAAATCTGACAAAAAAATGTGTCGATTTCAGAAAAGGTGGCTTCACTCCCGTTCGCCAATTGTTCGGAAAGCTGAACGATATCTGCGTGTTTGTCTATTGGGACTTGCTCGAGCGGTACAAACGGACATGCGTCGAAGTCACCCTTTAAGAACACCGGGCGTTCCGTTGCGATTTTTGGACTAGTACAAAGCAGGAAGTGTCTCCAAATTCGACTATGAACGAACAATTGGAGATACCGCACAAGAAGGTCTGCCTGTGGGTGCCCTTTCGCGGAATACCCATAGAAGCTTTGGTTGTAAGCAATGTCGTCGTCGCAAATGACTGCAAGGCCCTTCTCGGGATCAGTAGGCAGTGACTGCTTCAGCAATAACAACGGCCCGCGATATACCTCTAGCGGATCTACTCGATCCTTCCTAATTCGAGTTCTGTCTAGCACAGCTAATGTAAACGCATCACAGTCATCCGCATCAACGCTAAACTGACACGCCAAGTCCTTCGCGTCACCAATATCCTTGAGTCCATGCATTAGCGACGCATCTGACGGCTCGCATTTGTTACTAACCACATATCCCTTGGAGCTTGTCAGCCCCAGCTGTTTGGTCCAGTACTGCGCGAACGGCGTCACGGGAGCGTTGCGAACCTTTCGGATCACCTCGGCATCAAGCCATGTACCAATGGCAAGTGTTTTCAGCAGTGATGGTTCACGCAACACGTCATGAGATCGAAGCACGTGTGCCGAATATGCATCAATCCGAAGGTCACCGAGCCTGTTCAGCGAAAAATCAGCTTGGGGAGAGACAAACCAAAACTGACTATCGTCTTGAGGAGCTTCATTCTTCGCAAATGCCAGCATGAACGGCTGGTCCATGTCCGGCCAGACCTTTGTCTTTCGGATATTCGAGCAATTCACGATGCCGGTGAACCGGATAAGCCGGAAGAGTGACTTTCGAGCGTGCGAGGCGATATCGCCCTGTCTGAACAGTATCCTCGCAGGTAGCACCATCGCAATCTGACCACCGGGGCGGCACCATTGGGTTGCCTTCCACACAAACGGGAGATCGGGTTCACCTCGAGGATTTTGGTAGCCTTCACCGAGCTCTTTGTCTTTGCTGGAAACAATGTCCTTGCTGGCTGAATCAAGTCCTTCAACAACGTCATTATCATCTATCTTCGACCATGGTGGGTTGCAGAGAACGAGATGAAACTTTTCGTTGAATTCATTACCGATGTCGGGGCGAATACTGCCAACAACCGGCCCTTGATCGGGATCAGTGTCGGCACGATGATTGAATAGTACTAAGCCTTCAAGGTCCTTGAACTTCAGCTTTTCCGGAGGGATCGGATTTGGGTCGAGCTCGATCGCCGTCAGGTACAAGCTTAGAGCGGTTAGCCGAAGCGCTGACTCGCTGATGTCGAAGCCACACAATTGGGTTTCGAGTATTTTTCGAATCTCTTTCGTATCTGGCCGTATACCCGATGCTCGCCATCGTTCAGTGTAAAGGCGGCGAAACGCGAGCACCAGAAACACTCCAGCGCCACAGGCCGGGTCAAGCACCTTTGCATTGTGCGGATCAGTCAGTGCAGCGAAAGCTTCCTCCACCAGCGTAACTGCAATGTTTCTTGGAGTGTAATGAACGCTCGTGTCTTCCGAGTTCTGCGGGTCCCACTTCCAACTAAACGCCTCATATACCTGACTCAATAAACCGACGGGCACGTGCGCGAAGTCAAACGCGGCCCAACTGAAACGGTGCTGGTATTGGCTGTTGCCGCGTGGTTCAAGGCCCCGTACGATTGCCTTCAAATTCGTGAAGACGATTGCTGATCGATTCAGGTCATTGAAGAACTCTCGAGTCCCTCGCTCGCGAAACGGTAAGAAGTGTCCGTTGAAGGTGTCGTCGAGCCATGTCGAGGTTCGGTAGGCGTTTTCCGAATTGTCAAAACAGGCACGAAGTACATCGGCGGATTCGCAGATTTTGGCGCGGTCGTTTTCTGTGATAACGTGACGGTCGCAAAGAAAACGAAAGAACAACGCCCGCCCGACAAGGGACAGCGTGTTGTCACGCCCGATCTTGTGAGCAATGGAATCTGCACCTGCCAGAAGCAACTTGTACATTTCGTCGAAGACAAGATCCGGATCGTCTGACTCTTGACCGGGAATCTTGCCATGCACAAGATTCGAGTAGAAATTGATAGCTTCATGGCTGTTGGCATCAAATTCGAGCCAACTCGGACTGACATCGCCCAGGCGAACAGGAGCGACCTCCAGTCGGCCAGGCTTTACGATTGCTAAATAAGCTCTCTCGCCACGAGAGGCTAAGCTCCTGTTGAGCCGAAGCAACTGACTTTCACGATCATTCGGCGCAACGGAAAGCCGATCTTCAGCGAGGTAGTAGAGAACAGCGCGTTGATCATGTTCAACAGCACCGTCTAACGGCAGGGGGAACCCTTCGCGAACTTCGCTGGGAAGCAGGTCAAGGTATTCGACGAGTTCGTGCGCAGAATCCGAGGCGAACGGGCGAGTTACCGCGTCGCTTATTCCGAATTTTCGCAGTTCAGTCGTGGGATTCACAGAAAGCAGTTTTCCAATACGTCATTAGCAGGTTCCATTGATGTGTAGTGTAGCACGAAGAATTTGGACAGTGAATCGCAAAGCGACGAAGCGATTCCGGGCCTGTCAAAAATTTATCTCAGGTGAGGATTGCTGAAGTTTTAAGGGATGTTCAGGAAATTTTGGGCATTCGACCTTTGAAGAGGATGGCGAAGTGGTTCTGTGTGTCGTTCCACGTCGGAGTGCGTCGTCCACTTCTTTGAACAGAAAAAGAACAGAAAAACGGTCAGGAGCCAAAAAGGTTGACTGGGTAATTCGTGATGCATCAGAACTTCAAAAGGAGACCAGAATGCCGCGACCACCACGTGCCGATGTTGCCGGACATCTTTACCATGCTTTAAATCGTGGTAATCAGCGAGACGCGATTTTTCACAAGATGGTGACTATGAAGCGTTCGAGCGGGTCTTGAACGAAGGACTGCAGAAGTTCCCAGTTGACCGCCTCACCTACTGCTGGCTGCCAAACCACTGGCACATGGTGTTGAAGCCAAGAGGACATTGAACGCAAAAGGGGACATTGTACTTAATCGATAAAGCAGAATGTCCCTTTATTGCTCCCAACGAATTGGGGCTGAGTCTGGCAGACCTGCAGACTCGAACGGGAATCGATCGAGCCCGGCTCAGTCGCTTACTGAGCGAATCGGGCGTTGTCGCAAACCCAACAGTCCAGACTCTCGAACGACTTGCGGCTGCGTCGGGCAAACGTGTCGTTCTGTCGCTTCAGGATGCCGTGTAACGTCGCTGCAAGTTCACGCTGGGGGCTTTCACCATTCGACCGGACAGTCGCACGGTTGAGTAATCAGGTGAACTTCGAGCTACTTCGACAACGACACTAAGACCTTCACTCCCATCGCCATCGCAATGCGTTCCACCGTGGCGAGTGTGGCGTTCGGATCAGGATCGTTCCAAAGTTTACTCAGATTCCCTCGGGCAATTCCGCAGCGCTCTTCAAGCTGAGCCAGACTGATCTGTTGACGGTCTTTTTCTTCCAGCAGCAGTGCCAGAGTTTGCTTTGCCAGCGTCTCATTCTTCCCAGCCCGCAACTGAGCGATCTGTGCGCGATTTGCAGCCATGACTTCCGGCCTGGATTCCTGTACAATCAACTCCTTCATTCGCTTCTTTTGTTCTGCGGTTGGCTCGCGTCGTTTTGACATTTCAGCGGTTCCTTTCTGGAGTTTTATAGGCCGATACAGGCAGAACAAGGATTTTTCATCGTCGGCCCATTCGAAAACGACCACGATGTGTCGCCCGTCTTCGGTGTATCCAAAGCGAAGTGCCATGCCTGTGGTGTTACTGATGGCTTTGCCTTCAAAGTTTTCAAACACAAATTCGAAGTCATCCGGTGTCAACCCATGCTCGGCAATGTGTTCCACGTTGTCGCCCGGTTCGTCTGACCACAGATACTCATAGTACGCCATCAACGCTGCCCCTCGTTTCGGTGTTCTGAAATAATATATCGACAGGCACGACTGTTATAAATAACAATAACAGTTTTCGGAACTGCGGAGTTTTTGTGTGGGGCTGGTTCCTACCGCGTTCTTACTCCCGGCCGGTGGGCTTTTTTCCGGTTTGACCTGCAGTGATTCACACCTGCAGTCCGCATCCTATTCATACTTCGCGGGCAATTGTCCGCCATAAACCGCCAATGAATTGCATCCGGACTCGTACCATTCGCCTACTTGAATCGCTGCGAGCCCGTCACAGCAGGCCTGCGAGCTCGTTCACGCGATCCAGTTTTTCCTGAAGAAGCTTCATCATGCCGGCGATATCCCGCAAGTGTTTTTCACTGCCACCTTCCCGAAAATAGATCAGCTTGTTCAAGATGATATCTTCTGGCGAACCAAACCAGGCGGAGAATTCACCTTCGCTGGTGATACGTATCGCTCTGTTACTTTCCGTATCGTTCATTTTTGAACCTCGTCAATCCGGCAATCGAGGACTCGGCATTTCCCGACCAGCCTGCAGAAGCGTGACTTTGGGACTGCTGCCTGATTCCGGAAGTTCAAATTTCAGAGTCGCGTCAACCAACTGATACTTCCATTCCGTTTCGCTCTTCGGAATCAATGCCAGAAATTGCTGCCCAGTCAGTTGAGCCACCATGCGGCCTTCTTTGACCTGCACAGTAATCACAATTCCCGGTGCCAGTTCATATTTGCCGTCCAGCCGTTTAGCAACTTTAGGATCAACCTTGAATTCCTTGTCGAAAGTTTTGGGCTGAACGTCCAGGCCCATCACTGTCTGAATGATCTGTTCGGCCAACGCGTCGGTCCCGGAACCTGCTGTATTGCAGAGCAACACCACAGCACACTTCGATTGTCGGCTGACAAGTATCATGGACTGATAGCCACCGGTTTGGCCATTATGCCATCGCGTCGAGCCGTCCAGAGCAATCATCCATCCCAGGCCCATCGCATGGTTGCCTTTTTTCGCTGGCTTATGCTGTTTCCATGCAAGCTCGATCGCTGTTCCCAGTGGTCCCTCTGGTGGATTCAATGAGGCTTCCGCAAACAGCAGCATGTCATCAATGTTGCTGCGAATTGCGCCGCATCCGGCCAATGCATCAAAGTCCCATGACTTGTCAGGAAGAAGTGCCGCGTTGTGTGGTGGAGCAAAGCGGCTGAGTTGTTCCGGAGTGAGTTCGATTGTGGTGTCGGACATCTTCAAAGGGCCCGTCAGCTTTTCCTTGAGAAGCGATTCATAACTCACTTCTGCCTGTCGCGATAAGAGATCACCAAGCAGGCCCACGCCGAGATTCGAATATTCAAAGCCCTCACCTGGTTTTCGCTCCGGCCTTACCGACAGCATGTATTCTGTGAGCATCTCGCGATTGTATCCGTCGAACGGATTCGTGGAATCTGCCGGGGCGATGTTATCTGGCATGACCCGAAGCCCGGATACATGGTGCGACAGATGTTGGAATGTGATCGTATTGCCGACCGTCGGATTCTTCTCTGCGAGTTCCTTCGTGACGACACTGATCGGATCGTCCAGTTTGAGTCGCCCGGATTCAACGGCCTCAGCCAGCAGCAGAGAGGTGAACACTTTAGAGATGGAGCCGATCTCATAAAGCGTCTTTTCGTTCGGTGAACGAGTGCCGTCAGCATCCAGAGTTCCAAAGCTCTTTGTCCATGTTTTGCCATTGGTAATCACGCCAATAGAAATGGCATTGACTTTCTGATGGGTCAAATAGGGATCGACAAGAGCCACAATCTTTTGTTCATGCTTGAACTCATCCTGAGCCAATGCCTGCACGGCTATCGTGGAGACGATTAAGGTGATGAGTAGTCGCATATTGTGCCTTAAGCCTGTGAAAAACTTTTAACCACGGCGTGCAGGAATTAAGCAAGCCAATAAAAGCAGGTTGGAACCACGAAAGGCACGAAAGATACGAAAAAGTCGCAAAGCACAGAAGGCCCCGGTCAGACCAGCGGCCGCAAAATTACCTCTCTTTTCACGCCCTTTTCCGCCTGCGATTCCTTTCGTGATTTCCGTGCCTTTCGTGGTTGAAAACTGCGTTTGCCCCTCTGTGCACTTGAGCTGCAAGGTGTATTGAATCGCAAGGGGAGAAGCAACAAAAAGACGTCTCAATAAAAAAAGCCAGGGCAGTCAAACGACCGCCTTGGCTCAGCAGGTTAATCTCATTCGAACTCGGGCGGCTTGCTGCGATGGACAGCACACCGCTCGCTCATGATCTTATCAGTCGTGATGATCCACTTTTCCAGGTTCCGGCAGGAAGCCAGTCAGGACTGCGCCTACCAGAGCATAGGCCCCGGCGACAAAGGCACCCATCAGAGCGATCTTTCCGGGATCCGGTTTGTCGGACGCCGACAGAGTTAAAGTAATAAACGCGGCGGCGGTCCCGAGAACTCGACCACCAATATTCGCGGCGAAGCTTTCGCCAGTTCCTCGCAAATGCACCGGGAAAACCAGCGGAATGTAGTTGCCCCAGAAACTCATCTGCCCCACAACCATCAGACCGGCAATAAAGATCGCATAGCGAAACAGTTCCAGCGAACCTTCTGTCTTCAAATTGTTCGACAACCACCAGTACAGTGCTGGCACAAACAACAGGCTTGGAATCTGGAAGACTCGGAAGAGCGCACGCCGGCTGACGAATCTGACGGCCAGGAATGCCAGCAGGAGTCGTCCAGCGAGCCCGCCGATTTCCTGCCAGCCCTGAACTCCAGCGGCAATCTTGTCGGTCGTATTTCCCTTAATCACGCCGAGATCCTTTGGTGTTAGTGGCTTGCCGTCGGTTTCCGCTTTTGCCGTTGCTTCCGCCTGAGCTTCCGTCACGGCCTTCAGAACATCCACATGTCCGACCAGGATCTGCGGGTTCTGCTGGATGGCACCAAACGCCAGACCAAAAGTTGTTGCAAAGACCAGAGTGGTGACGATCGTGGTTTTTCGCAGTTCGGGATTGAACAGCGCCATGATGCTTGGGCGCTTCAGAGTCCCTTCTTCACGCTTCTTCAGCCACGCAGGCGATTCCGGCAGGAATGGTCGCACGATGATCAGCGGAATGGCGGGGATCAAACCAGAAATCAGCGTATATCGCCAAGCCGCATGAGTCCCATGAATCGCAGGAAGCAGATCGGCATACTGAGCAGCCAGCCTGGCCATGACAGCGACCAGCACTCCACCAAAGGACGAAAACGCCTGAGTATATCCCAGGACTTTTTCACGCTGTTCATGATTGGGGAACAGCTCAGCCAGCCATGCGACCGCCGCAACAAACTCCACACACACGCCAACAAACACGCAGCAGCGAAAGAACAGCAGCTGTTCCAGGCTTGTGGAAAATCCAGCGGCACAAGCGCCGAAGGCGTACAGCAAGATGCTCCAGGTGAGAACACTGCGGCGTCCCAGTCGGTCTGTCAGGTACCCGCCGAACAGGCCGAAAACACCACCGGCAATGGCCGGGACGAAGAACAGTGTTCGAGCCCAGCTGATGTAGAGTTGTCCGCCAGGAGCCCAGTCCTGAGGTGAACCAATCTGAGGATGCAGATCGGCGATCGCCGTTTTGACGATCAGCGGCAGCATCAGAAGTTCATAAATATCGAACGCAAAGCCAATGGCAGCAATCGTGCAGATGAGCCACTGAACGGGAGTCAGCTTTGGGGCGGGCGTTGAAGACATCGGTCGGGAAGCCTTGGAGATAAAGAGTCGTCGTCAGAGACTGGGGCAGGAGCCGATCCGCCGGATAACGGTCAGCAGGATGAAGATGCAGACTGAGGTGCGGTTCCAGACACAAATGCCGGAAACCCACAGAGTTTCAGCAGTGAACCCCTACAGATCGTAGCGTGCCCGCAACAACGATTCCAACGTTGAGCGACGCCGGAAGTCGGCAGTTTCCCGATCTGGGAGACGTTCACCGCAGAAAGATGGTCTGGCGATTGTATCCAGGGCGTGTTCGGTCGATCATGCCGACTGTCAGGGAAGCGTCATCTTTGCCGCATCCCATTGCTTCTTCGGGATTCCCATGACTTCTTCTGCTTCCGCCGGACAACTCCCGCCTCAGTCACCGGCCCCTGCGGTCGCTCATGGAACAGCACCGGCCCATCAGTCTTTCTGGCTTTGGGTGCTGTGTCTGACTGGGGTCGACTACTTCAGCACGCTGGCTTATCAGCCATCCATTGCCATCACGAGCGCTGGCCGACTGGCGCCGATCGCCACAATTCTCCTGATTCTGGTGACGCTGTTCGGAGCCGTGCCAATCTACTGCCGTGTGGCCAAATCATCGCCGCACGGCCAGGGCTCAATTGCCATGCTGCAACGTCTGGTACACGGCTGGTCGGGCAAGTTTCTGGTGCTGACTCTGCTGGGGTTCGCCGCGACGGACTTTGTAATCACAATCACATTGTCAGCTGCGGACGCCGCCAAGCACCTGATCGAGAACCCTCTGTTCCAGCATGCGCCTTCCTGGATGCACAGCCAGATCGGCATCACACTCTTCATGATTATGTTGCTGGGCGCAGTCTTTCTGAAGGGCGTCCGGGAAGTCATTGGCGTGGCTGTCGTGATCGTCGCCGTCTATCTGGTAATGAATTTGATCGTTATTTCCGGCGGATTGATGACGCTGACCCAGGAACCTCAGCACATTGCAGAGTGGTGGAATAAGCTGGGTTCCGGCGATATCGGTTTTCCTCAGCATCCCGCAGAAGCCAGCACCACTGTGGAACTCGGGCCCGACGAACCCACGCACCAGAATTCCTCTCAGACAGTTTCCGGACCGACAGAACCCGTCGCTGCTGTTCCGCTCACATGGTACGCAGGGCTGTTCATGAGCGCGCTGCTTTTTCCAAAACTGGCGCTGGGGCTGAGTGGGTTTGAAACGGGTGTGGCTGTGATGCCCCAGATCATTGGTGAACCGTCTGATACCGAAGAGAATCCCGCCGGACGGATCAAGAGAACTCAATGGCTGCTGGTCACATCGGCGCTCATTATGTCCGTGATGCTGATCGGGTCGTCGATTGTTGTAACGACGCTCATTCCGCTGGAAGCTTTGGCGCAAGGAGGCCCGGCGTATGAGCGTGCGCTCGCGTATCTGGCTCATGCAGAAGGCGGCCGAAAATTGTGGCCGTTCTTCGGAGAAGTGTTCGGCACACTGTACGACGCCAGCACCGTGGCTATTTTGTGTTTTGCCGGTGCCAGTGCCTTGTCCGGACTCCTGAATCTGGTGCCGCGTTATCTGCCGAAGTTCGGTATGGCGCCGGATTGGGTCTCTGCAACTCGTCCACTTGTGTGTGTCATCATCGGCGTTTGTATTGTCGTCACGCTGGTCTTCCGTGCTTCCGTGGAAGAACAGGGAGCCGCTTATGCGACCGGCGTTATGGTTTTGATTCTCAGCGCCAGCGTGGCTGTGGTGATCGAACGTTATCGAGAACGCGCAGGTTCCACATGGCACCGAATTCCCTGGGCGACAGTCGTCATCACGCTCGTGTTTTTCTATACGGCGGTTGACATCATGATTGAGAAGTCTGAAGGATTGATCATTTCCATGTTCTTCATCGGGGCGATCATCAGTGTGTCGATCGTCTCCCGATGTGTTCGCAGCGATGAACTGCGTGTCGTCCGCTTTCAATACGCGAATAATGAATCGCGGTTTCGCTGGAACACATTGCAGCATCTGGAGATACCCGTTCTGGCTCCGCATCGGCCGGGCGGCAGAACTCTCGATGAGAAAGAACGTGAGCTGCGTATCTGGCATCATTTGACGGACGAAATCCCGGTCGTGTTCGTCGAGATTTCGCTCGGTGATACCAGTGACTTCTTTCAGGAACCGGTGCTCGATATCCGTCATGAGGGCGGGCGGTATATCATCCGAGTCAGTCGCTGCACTTCAATTGCCCCGGCCATTGCCGCACTGGCTTTGTCGCTGAATGGCACAACCAAACCAGTCGAACTTCATTTTGGATGGTCGGACGAAAGTCCTCTGAAAATGAATTTGGGCTTTCTGTTGTTCGGTGAAGGCAATATACCATTTCTTGTGAAGGAACTCCTTCAGGACGCTCAGCCCGACGAACTGCTGAGGCCAAGAGTGATCATTGGATAGGGCTTCGCTGGGAAAGCCGCGTTTCACGGCGATGAAGAAGCTTGCGGTTGGCTGCAGAGCAGCGCATAGCAATGATAGTGATTTACGTCGCTGCTCCGCAGCAAATCGAAAAACGAACATGAATCGTGGGAGTGACAGAATGCGATCGGAACAATTCAGACGGCTCCTGCGTGAAGTCTCCCGACGCCGTGTGCTGCAGGTCGGGGCTGCTGGATTGTCGGGCGTCCTGGCGAAAAGAACGCTGGGTGCCGACGCAGGTTCTCTCGCAGCGCGGGCCGACCACTGTATCGTACTGTTCCTGAATGGTGGACCCAGCCATCTGGATATGTGGGATATGAAGCCGGAAGCTCCCACGGAAATCCGAGGTGAGTTTGAGCCCATCGCCAGCAGTCTCGCCGGTGTGCCGGTCAGCGAGCATCTGCCTCGACTGGCGCAGCAAATGCATCGAACAACGCTGATTCGTTCCATGCATCACAGCGTGAACAATTCCCACGCGGCCGCCGTTTACGCAGCTCTCACAGGCCATGATCGCGGCGAACAGGGAGGCGGTGCGAAACCGTCCGATCATCCGTCACCTGGTTCCGTGATGGCCAAACTTCGACCGGCCGCCAATCGAACTCTTCCCTATATCAGTCTGCCCTACAAAACAAAAGAAGGCGCGGGTGGACCGTTACAGCCTGGATTTCTGGCCGGTTTTATGGGACCAACGTTTGATCCATTCTGGGTGCTCAATAATCCTGACGCGGCCGACTTCCATGTCGACAATCTGGCGTTGCCCGAACCAGTCACTCCCCAGCGGATGCAGGACCGCACGCGACTGCTTTCTGATTTAGGACGAGGCCTCGCCATACGCAACGAAGCGTCGCTCACCGCCATCGACGATTTTCAGACGCGTGCATTTGAGCTGCTGACGTCCGATGCGGCTCAGCGAGCATTTGATCTGGATCTCGAAACGCCGGAAATGCGAGCTCGCTATGGCCGCAACATTTATGGTCAGAGCACTCTGCTGGCCCGACGACTTGTGGAAGCAGGAACTCGTTTTGTCACGCTGTCTTGGGCTCCGGATGCGAATGCTACGTGGGATACTCACGGTGACAACTTCAACAAGCTGAAGAAAGTTCTGCTGCCCGAATTCGACGCCGCGTGCAGTAGTCTGCTGCAGGATCTGGATGATCGAGGCCTTCTGGAACGCACTCTGGTCTGCGTGCTTGGCGACTTCGGACGTACTCCAAAAATCAATGCGAACGCCGGGCGAGATCACTGGAATTCGTGCTACACCGTAATGCTGGCGGGAGCCGGCATCAAACAGGGATTCGTGTACGGAGCCAGCGATCGCACCGGATCGGTTCCCGCAGAATCTCCCGTGAGCCCCGGTGATGTCATGGCCACGATCTATCGGCTGCTCGGCGTGCAGTCCACCACACAGATTCTGGACGCGCTTGGTCGACCGCATGAGGTTGTGCCCCAAGGCCGAGTGCTGCAAGAGATCATGGCGTAGAGATTCATCCTTGTCGCTTTTTATTCCGAGCTTATGAATTGATGGGTGGGACTGGGCTTCGCAAAAGTCGGGTTCATAGGGCCTATTGATTTATCCGGTTTTTGTTCCGGTGTCGTCAGGAGGCTCGGGCATGAGAACATCGTTGTCAACAGCTCTGTCTGCGTCCGGCCCAACTGGCCTTGTGCCAGTCGATCGCAGGTTTGAGTACCATAACCTGTACCCTGAATTCGTTCAGTTTGCCCCCAACCGGCTCGCCCGGACTGGTGAGCCCAGATGGAGAGCTACTGACGGGGAATAAAAAGAAGCCTTCAACCCCATCCGCCTCGTGCGGATCGGTGGACAAGATCACGAAACGAAGTTCCGCGGAAATCGTCGCCAAACGAACCGATCTGGTTCACCATCCGCATAAAGCGGATGGGGTCATGCAACGCCCGCTTTCGGCTTTTTTGCACACCATCTTATCCACCGATTCACGCGAGCTGGATGGGGTTTGAGTTCTTGCGACCAGCTTAAGTCCACGCCGACGGGTATTGCGAGAATGGCGGACAGCAAATGCGCATCATCGGCTACATCTGGGCGGCTCCCGTCACTGCGATTGGTATCCTGCTCTCCGTGTTGGCGTACGCGACCGGAGGATCTGTGACTCTTCGGGAAGGCATTCTGACGGTTTGCGGCGGCGCCACGGGCAAACTTCTTTACTCAACAAAGTTTCGACGTGGTGGAGCAGCGATGGCCCTGGGGCATGTCGTCATCGCTCGCAATGAAGAGTGTCTGGATCGAAGCTGGAATCATGAACTGTTTCATGTCCGACAATTCGAACGCTGGGGAATCTTTCTGCTTCCCGCCTACTGGCTGGTGAGTTTCACGTTATGGTGCCGCGGCTATGATCCGTATCTGGACAACCCTTTTGAGCCGCCGCTTGAATAACATTTTCCGCGCGCAGACCATTTTCCATAACCGGAGCACCGTTTCATGAATCGCCGACGACTTGGCACAAGCCCGCTGACTGTTTCTGATATCTGCATGGGCACGATGACGTTTGGGACTCAGTGTGACGAAAAACTGTCGTTCGAAATTATGGATCGAGCCTACGAAGCCGGCATTGATTTTTACGACGCCGCAGAAATGTATCCGGTTCCTCCGACCGCCGAACTGTTCGGACGCACCGAAGAGATCGTGGGCCGATGGCTGAAAACCAAGCCACGCGAATCCGTCATCCTTGCAACCAAAATCACTGGCCCGGCTCACGGCTGGTTTGTTCCGCCCGTCCGTCACGGACACTCGGCACTCGATCGAGTCCAGATCACTCGCGCCGTGGAAGCCAGCCTTCGCCGACTGCAGACCGATTACATTGACCTGTATCAGACCCACTGGCCGGATCATGGAGCTCGTTATGAAGACGTGCTCGAACCGCTAACCGACCTCGTCAAGCAGGGCAAAATTCGAGTGCTCGGGTGCAGCAATGAAACCTGCTGGGGCATGATGAAGAGTCTGGCGGCTTCCGAGAAACACGGGCTGTGTCGCTACGACAGCGTGCAGAACAATTTCAGTCTGATCAATCGTCGCTGTGAGAGCGAGCTGGCTCAGGTATGCCGTCGCGAGAATATCGGCCTGCTTCCGTTCTCGCCGCTCGGTGGCGGAGTGCTCACCGGAAAATACATGCACAGCGATCCGCCGGGTGCACGCTTCACCGAGTACAAAAAACTGGGCGAACGTCAGCAGCGACTGGCCGACCGTTTTCTGAACGACCGAGTTCGTGAAACGGTGAATCGTTTAAAGGTCATCGCCGACGATCTGAATATTACACTCACCGCGCTGTGTGTCGCCTGGAGCAAGCAACACGACTTCGTGACCTCAACCATCATCGGAGCCACCACTGTCGCTCAACTGAACGAAAGCCTGGCGGCCGACGGCCTGGTCCTCAGCAAAGAAACCCTGGCCCGCATAGATGAAATCGATGTGGCCATTCCGAACCCGATGAAAGAAGACGGACTCCGAAAGCTGTAACCCCAAACCCCTTGCGAGCAGGGCTTGGTTATTCTTCGCTGAGTGTCCGCGAATCCCTCGCTGACGCGTCGGGTTGTGATCATTTCCCTTCTTTTCGACCAATTCAAAGCCCGGAATCTCGAAGAACGCAACTTCCCAACTGGCACGGTGAGTCTGTCAGGAGGGCCTGGGACCTCTCGCTCATTTTTCACCTCGCAATTCCTGAACATCAGTCTTTAATTTGAACGATACGGACTCTTATGTGTTTTGTAGAGGTGATGCGGAAATGGAACGCGTAGCTATATTGGGCGCCAATGGAACAATCGGGAGTGCTATTGCACGCCGGTTGGTCAGAACGGGGCACGGCGTACTCCTCGTTGGTCGCAACGAAGAAAAGCTGGCGGTGTTGGCTGAAGAATTGAATCAGCCATTTGCCACTGTGAACTTCACTAATTCCAGCGAGCTCGAAGACGCCCTGAAACAGGATGCGGATTTGAACGGGGCCTTCACGGGGTTGGTGAACTGCATTGGTTCAGTCCTGCTGAAGCCCGCACATTCGACGTCAGATGACGAGTTTCGGCAGACGCTGGAGACGAACATGTTTACTGCGTTTGCAACGATCAAGGCTGGGTCGAAGCTACTCCGGGAACACGGAGGATCGATTGTGCTGTTCGGCTCAGCGGCGGCAGAAATCGGCATTCAAAATCATGAGGCCATCGCGGCCGCCAAGGCAGGAGTCATCGGACTGGCTCGTTCAGCGGCGGCGACGTATGCACCGTACAACATTCGAGTGAACGTCGTCAGTCCGGGGCTGGTTCGCAGTGAGATGACTCGACGCATATGGGAAAACCCGGCCTCCGCGGCGGCTTCCTGCAGTCTGCACGCTCTCGGTCGCCTCGGTGAACCTGAGCAGGTCGCCTCTCTTGCCACATGGCTGCTCGACAGCGAAAACAACTGGGTCACAGGCCAGGTGATCGGCATCGACGGTGGACTGGGCCATGTGCTTCCGCGAAGATAGCAGATCGTGTTGTGTTTTGCAGCGATACAAGCTCGAAGCGCCAGCGAGTGTGTCCTGAGTGATCGTGGCTCACTCGCTGGCGCTTCGAGCTTGTCTGTATGTTCATCGTGTCCGCGAACCCTTCTAGAGATCTGAGTCATTTATGGGATCCGCTGACAAGGAACTGATTCTTCTGACCGGCGCCACGGGGTATGTGGGCGGGCGGTTACTGTCTCTGCTGCAGGCTCAGGGGGCAAAGGTTCGGTGTTTGTCACGTCGTCCTGAAGCGGTGACGCAACGAGACGACTCGCCTGTGGAAGTTGTGGCGGGTAATGTGTTCAATCGCGAATCTCTCGACGCGGCCATGGCTGGTGTTGATACGGCCTATTACTTCGTGCATTCGATGGGCGCGACAAAGGATTTCGAAACGGAAGATCGGATTGCTGCCACAAATTTTTCGCAGGCAGCCACCGCAGCGGGGGTTCGCCGAGTTATTTATCTCGGCGGTCTCGGAAACCCGGATCAGAATCTGTCGAAGCATCTTCGCAGCCGTCAGGAAACGGGCGACGTGCTAAGAGCCCATCATTCGCAAGTGATCGAATTCCGCGCCTCCATTGTGATCGGCTCCGGCAGCCTGTCGTTTGAGATGATACGAGCACTTGTGGAACGGTTGCCTGTGATGATCTGCCCACGCTGGGTCAACGTGAAGGCGCAGCCGATAGCGATTGAAGATCTGCTGGCCTATCTGTCGGCAGCACTAAAGCTGTCATCCGGGCCTTCGCAGGTTTACGAGATTGGTGGCCCCGAGCAGGTTTCGTACGGGCAGATTATGCAGGAGTATTCACGGCAGCGAGGTTTGACACGCTGGATGATTCCCGTGCCCTTTTTGACGCCGCATCTTTCCAGTCTGTGGCTTGGCCTTGTCACACCGTTGTACGCTCGTGTGGGCCGAAAGCTGGTCGACAGCCTCCGCAATCCGACTCTGCTGTCCAACAATCTGGCGGCCACAACTTTTGCGATCAAACCACGGTCTGTCCGCGATGCAATTGCCCGGGCGCTGGTTAACGAGGACCGTGAATTCGCTGAGACACGCTGGTCAGACGCGCTATCGTCGGGCAGTGCTCCTCAGGTGTGGGGCGGCCAGCGATTCGGATCTCGCCTTGTGGATTCTCGCACTCGAAAAGTGAAGGCCCCACCCGACGAGGCCTTTGCACCGATCCGCCGGATCGGTGGTCGGACGGGCTGGTACTACGGCAATTGGCTATGGTCTCTTCGCGGCTTTCTGGATCTGCTGGCAGGAGGCGTGGGCATTCGTCGGGGTCGTCGGGATCAGGAAGAACTGCGTGCCGGTGATCCGCTCGACTTCTGGCGAGTCGAACTTTACGAACGCCCGCATCGACTTCGGTTACAGGCTGAGATGAAATGTCCGGGCCGCGCATGGCTGGAATTTGAAGTCACACCATGCGAAGAAGGCAGTGTCATCCGACAAACGGCGATCTTCGATCCCGTCGGTTTGCTCGGGATCCTCTACTGGTACTCGGTCTATCCGCTGCATCAGTTTGTCTTCGAAGGTATGCTTCGCAACATTGCGAACGCTGCTGAAAATGGAAAGCACGCGGCGGGTGTTAAGACCCTGCCGCAGAAGTAAGTTGCGGTTTCTGGCAGCCGAGTCTCGTAGAAAAGGAAGTCGTATGAACTCAAAGCCGGTTGTGATTATTGGAGCAGGTCTCGCTGGACTGTGCTGTGCACGTCATCTCAAAAATCATGGCTGCAATTTTGTGCTGCTGGATGCTCAGAATGAAGTCGGTGGCCGCGTGCGAACCGACATCGTGGACGGCTTTCGTCTGGATCACGGCTTTCAGGTTTTTCAAACCGCTTATCCAGAAGCGCAGCAGCAACTCAATTATGACGCACTGCGGCTTCGTAGTTTTGATCCCGGTGCGTTAATCCGAACCGGTGGCAAACAGCTTCTGATGAGCGATCCCTGGCGTCGGCCGCAGGATGTGTTTGCCGTGATGATGAACGGAGTGGGAACGTTTTCCGATCGTCTGAAACTCGCGCGGCTTCGATGGCGGGTGACTCGAGGTTCATTGGAAGAACAGTGGGCCCAGCCGGATTCGACAACCGAACATTATCTGCGGGAGACCACTGGACTGTCGGCGGACATGGTCGACCGTTTCTTTCGACCATGGTTTACGGGCGTGTTTCTGGAGAATCGGCTGACGACGTCGAGCCGCTTTTTCAGGTTCATCTTTCGCATGTTTGCCCTGGGCGATGCGGCCCTTCCGGAAAACGGCATGGGAGCAATCCCTAAACAACTGGCGGAAAGCCTGCCCGCGGCACAGGTTCGCCTGAATACACGAGTTGATTCACTCCAGGGCCTGCGTGTGCAGCTTCAGAACGGCGAGACAATTGACAGTCAGGCCGTGGTGATTGCCGTGGATGGCCCCGAAGCATCGCGGCTGACTCAGGGAGAGATTCGCAGCCCCGAGTTTCATTCCACAACGTGTTTCTATTTTGCAGCGTCCCGCCCCCCGTTCAACGAAAAGCTGCTGATGCTGAACGGAGATCAGACGGGCCCGATCAACAACCTGTGTGTGCCCTCCAATGTCGTTCCCGGCTACGCACCGGACGGTCGAGCGCTGATCAGTGTGTCGGTCGTCGGATCCAAGCAGGATTCGCTGGATCTCGAAGGAGGTGTGCGAGTCCAGTTGCGGGACTGGTTTGGAGATCAGACCGATCAGTGGTCGCTGCTGCGAAGCTATCTCATTCGGAATGCCCTGCCTGATCAGGCGGCCCATTTTCGTGACACCCCAGCATCGTCCCAGATTTCAGCGGGCGTGTTTCAGTGCGGTGACTACTGCGAAACCGCCTCCATCCACGGCGCAATGGTCAGCGGCCGGAAAGCCGCCGAGGCAGTTCTGAGCGACCGAACGCTCGAACGCAGCGGAACCTGATCGAGCAGTACGTGCAGGAGATGCTCTTCTTACGTGACGCCGAGCCGCACATTTCTGCAGTTCGCCGCGGATGCGGCGGCCGCGCGTAGCCCCACGCTTCAGCGTGGGGTTTGTGAAGTTACCGGGCACATGGGCCGTGAATACGGCCGGAGCACCTGGCCTCCGAACGTCCGCGAGGTTGCTTCCGCCGTTCCACGGCGGACTTTGGCTGTCGCACCGTGACCCCACGCTGAAGCGTGGGGCTACGCGATGGGCTCGTGCCACGAGCCGAATCGCAATTTCAGCAACGTCAGTTCATACACCGCTCTTGCAGAAAATGCTCAGCAGGCCATCTTCCGTAGTCTCAATCTTTGATACGGTATCCGCTTTCATCCACGGGCTAGAAGTTGCACCACAGACATTCGGTCTTGGTTTCCTTCACCTTCCCGGAAGCCGCTTTGTTGTCGATCAGGTATTCGTGGCGCTTCCAGCCGTGACGTTTTTCATATTCTGTGTAGAGAATGCTCGGGTAGCCGCTGAGCATGAACTTGCCTTCGATCCCGGCAAGGATTCCCAGCAGTTTGTGATGCTGGTCTTCATCCATCTCATGGTGATATTCGCCGGTTGTCGACCGTGTTTCGTGAACGTACGGCGGGTCGCAGTAGAACAGTGTGTTGGGGCCATCCTGTTTGCGAATTACATCACAGGCATCCTGATTGAGGATCAGAACATTTCGCAGCCGTTCGTGAATATCCGGCAGTCCATCCACAACGCTCAGCCAGGCATTGACCTGTTCATTGATGCGACCACGTGTTCGGTTTCTGGATAGCGTCGCAAAGTCTTTCATCAGGCCCTGACGCGACTGCCGCGCCAGAATGAAAAATCGGTGCGCGCGTTTCACACGATTTTCGGATGTGTCCTCCGTGGAGACGGTGTTGTTAGAAGCTTCAAGAGCCTGTTTAAACTCCACTTCACTAAATGGTGTCAACGCTACCTTCTGCCGGAACGCTTCAAAGTCGGTTCGATTCTGAAGGACCTTCCAGAAGTTCGTCAGTTCTCCGTGCAGGTCGTTGGCGACTTCACTGCTGCCCTTCAGTGCGGCCGGCAACTTTTCTTCGCCCGTGGCCATCCAGTCGCGATCCGGATCGCGAGCCAGCAGAATTCCGCCGCCTCCGAAAAACGGTTCGACATAATGCAGATGCGGAGGCATCAGACCAACGATCCAGTTCCGTAGATAGTATTTGCCGCCGTGCCATTTGAGAGGTTGTGTGAGGTTCTTCATGGTTTGGTTTACTCCGGCTCAATCACCACCAGCAGATCGCCGGTTTCGACTCGTGTGCCCGGCTGAACGAGGACGTCACGGATTTTGCCGTCGATTTCGGCGTTGATCATGGTTTCCATTTTCATCGCTTCCAGAGCCAACATTTTTTGGCCCTTCTTGATGCGATCGCCGACCTTCACGGCCACGTTCACGACCATGCCAGGCATCGTCGCACCGACCTGTCCGGTGATGGCAGGGTCTGCTTTGACTCGCGAGGTGCCGGTCGCTTCGATCGATTGATCCACAACGGTGATCTCACGCGGTTGGCCGTTCAATTCGAAAAAGACCGTGCGAGTCCCATCCGCATGCGGAGTGCTGACGGAAACAAAGCGGATGATCAGAGTCTTGCCTGGTTCGATGTCGATCGAAATCTCTTCGCTGGGTTCCATGCCGAAGAAAAACGTTGGCGTTGGGAAGATGCTGACATCTGAGAAATCATTCTGATGCTTGGCGAATTCTTCATAGACTCGACCGTAGAGCAACCATGAGATCACTTCCTGGCCGGTTGGTTCGCGATCCAGCAGTTCGGCAACTTTTTTCTTTGCCGCATCCATGTCGGCGGGCGGCAGAGTTTCGCCGGGACGACCGACGAATTCCTGCTTGCCTAGAAGAACTCGCTTCTTCACGGCTTCAGGGAAACCACCTGGAGGCTGGCCCATGCCGCCGCTGATCAGGTCGATCACGCTGCCCGGGAACGCGATGTCGCGGTCTGGGTTCAGCACGTCTTCACAGGTCAGATTGTTGGCCAGCATGAACAGAGCCATGTCGCCGACGGACTTGCTGGTTGGAGTGACCTTCACGATGTCGCCGAAAAGCTGATTCACTTCTGCGTAAATGCGACAGACTTCCGGCCATCGATCGGCAAGACCGAGTGCTCGAGCCTGTTCGAACAGGTTCGTGTACTGACCGCCTGGCATTTCGTGGCGATACAGGTCGGCTGTCGCGGCGAGCGCCACACTTTCGAACGGTGTGTAGAAGTCCCGAGTTGCTCGCCAGTATTCGGCGATCTGGTCGAGTCGATCGGAATCCAGCTTCGTATCGCGCTCCTCAAACCGCAGCATTTCAACCAGCGTGTTCAGGTTGACCTGAGACGTTCCGCCGGACATCGGAGCCATCGCGGCGTCGGCGATATCCAGTCCGACTTTGCTGCCTTCCAAAATCGACGCGGCCTGAATTCCAGCCGTGTCGTGAGTATGAAAGTGAATCGGAATCCCGATCTCCTGCTTCAATGCTTTAATGAGCTGCGATGCGGCCGCTGGCTTGCACAGGCCTGCCATATCCTTGATGGCCAGAATATGAGCGCCCATCTTTTCGAGCTGCTTAGCCAGTTCGACATAGTACTTCAAATTGTACTTGTTGCGCTTCGGGTTTGTGATGTCGCCCGTATAGCAGATGGCCGCTTCGCAGATTGCGCCGGTGTCGACGATCGCATCCATCGCCACGCCCATGTTGGGCAGCCAATTGAGACAGTCGAAGACACGGAAGACGTCAATGCCCGCATCGGCCGCTTCCTTGACGAACACTTTGACAATGTTGTCTGGATAGTTCGTGTAGCCTACCGCGTTGGATGACCGCAGCAGCATCTGAAACAGAATGTTGGGCACCTTCTCGCGCATCTGCACGAGTCGTTGCCACGGGCATTCCTTCAGGAATCTCATGGTGGTGTCGAATGTCGCACCGCCCCACATTTCAAGACTGAACATTTCCGAACAGTGATGGGCATAAGCATCGCTGACTTCGAGCAAATCATATGTTCGCATGCGAGTCGCCAGCAGTGACTGATGAGCGTCGCGGAATGTTGTATCGGTGATGAGCAGATGCTTCTGCTCGGTCACCCACTTTGCAAACTTCGTTGCACCGAGTTCCTTCAGCTTGTCGCGAGTTCCTTTCGGCGGCTTAACGCCCTGAGGGACTGCTGGAACTGGGGCGGGTTCACGTCGCAGGGACGTCGGGCGTCCCTTCACGAGAGCGTTACCGTTGACAATCGTCTCAGCCAGATAAGACAGCAACTTTGTCGCTCGGTTCTGACGGCTTTCGAACTGAAAAAGTTCGGGAGTTTCATCAATGAAGCGAGTCGTGCAGTCGCCGTTGACGAAGGTCGGATGGGACATCACCTTGCCGAGGAATGGAATGTTGGTCTTCACGCCGCGGATTCGAAATTCCCGCAGCGTTCGGTCCATTCGATGAATCGCGTCGATGAATCGCCGTCCGCGAGTCGTCACTTTGGTCAGCAGCGAATCGTAAAACGGATTCACGACCGCTCCGGAGAACGCGCTGCCCGCATCCAGACGAATGCCCATGCCGCCGGAAGAACGATAGTGGGTGACTCGTCCATAATCCGGCATAAAGTTGTTCGCCGGGTCTTCTGTGGTGACTCGGCACTGGACAGCAAAACCGTTGGTCTTGATCTCTTTCTGATCGCCGAGCCCAATTTCTTCGTCGGCCAACGGCATTCCCTGAGCGACCAAAATCTGGCACTTCACGATGTCGATGTTCGTGATTTCCTCGGTGACGGTGTGCTCGACCTGAATTCGAGGATTCACTTCGATGAAGTAAAACTTCTCGGCATCCACATCGACCAGAAACTCCACCGTGCCCGCGCATGAGTAATTCACGGCTTTGCCGATCTTCACCGCGGCATCGAGAATGCCGTCGCGAAGCACTTTGGACAGATTCGGAGCGGGCGCGAGTTCGACGACTTTCTGATGGCGTCGCTGAACGGAGCAGTCACGTTCAAACAGGTGCACGAGGTTGCCGTGTTCGTCGCCGAGCAACTGCACTTCGATATGCTTGGCTCGCGAGACGAACTTTTCGATGAAGACGTCGCCGCAGCCGAAAGCGGTTTGGGCTTCGTTACGAGCGGACTCAAACGCCTGATCGAAATCGGCGACCGTTTTGACAGCTCGCATGCCACGACCACCGCCACCCTTGGCAGCCTTGATCATGACAGGAAATCCGATTTCCGTGGCCTTGCCCCGAGCTTCCTCAACGGACTCAATGGAGTCCTTCGTTCCGCCAAGCACAGGGACGCCAGCCTGAATGGCGATTTTACGAGCCGCTGTTTTGTCGCCCAGAGATTCAAGGCAATCCACGGAAGGCCCGACGAACTTGATCCCGGCTTCGGCACAGGCTTTGGCGAATTCCGGGCGTTCCGAAAGAAATCCGTAGCCCGGATGGATAGCGTCAACGCCGAATTCTTTCGCCAGAGCGACGATCGCTGGGATGTCGAGATACGACCGAATCGGCTCACCCGGCTTGCCAATGCGATAGGCTTCGTCGGCCTTGAATCGATGCAGAGCGTACCGGTCTTCGTGCGAATAAATCGCAACCGTTCGAATTCCCAGTTCCGTCGCACTTCGAAACACTCGAATGGCAATTTCAGAACGATTGGCAACAAGCAGCTTTTTGAAGGTTTGCATGAATTTTCGGACCACTAAAAACCTGGCAGGACCGATCGTCCTGCATCCGGCGAACCCGCTCAGGTCCGCTCGCCTCGTGATGCGACAACATAGCTCAAGTTCAGTCGACAATCCACCTGCAGCCTCGGGAGTCGGCCGGTTGCCCAAAACAGTTGCGAACAAGCCCGCTCAGAGTGTGATGATTTGGATCAAAACGCTGTTTTTGCCGTTTTCTCACTTGCCTGCGTGCTTTTTTGCGACAGCACAACAGCGAGCGGACAAGCTCGCCCCCGCGGACGTAGTCGCAGATGTTTGTCAAAGTAGGTCCTTTCTGCCGGAAAGGACTGCGTTTGGTAGGTCCTTTCTGCCGGAAAGGACTTTCGCCGAAAGGCGAACCAAGGCCCGGGCGTACATCTTAATTCGCCGCGCTGGAACTGAATACTCGGCCGACTTTGGGGAACTAAGTGCACTCAGGTCGCGGCAATGCCGCGAAGTCCAGCCCGGCAGGCTGGACCTACATGAACTGCAGCCCGGCTGGCGGTTTGTGTCAAAGACAAGGGTCGCGAGAACTGTTATCATAAACGCGGCGCCGTGCCACCACGTTTTAACTTCTGGAGACAAATTTCGAATGGCACTTCGACTGGCTGTAGCCACGGAAGATTTTGGTCAGCCTTTGCGACAGGCAATCCTTTACGCTGCGCAAAATGCTGTTCACGGTTTGCGGCTGAATGCCCGCACGGAAGTTCGCGCTGAGGAGTTCTCCGACACAGCACTGCGGCAGCTGAAGCATTATGTGGAAGAGCACCAGATGCGCGTCGCCGGTCTGATGTATTCGTCACGCCATTCTTTGTATGACGAGAAGTCGCTCGACCAGCGGCTGGATGGAATTCGAACCGCCATAACGATGGTCCGCAAGCTGGGGACGTCCGAGGTGATCGTGCGAGTGGGAAGGATTCCGGATCCCGATGCTCAGGAACCGGAACTCGACAGCAACCGACCGAAAAATGAGGACGTGGATTCGCTTCGCAATCCGTTCTCGTTTGCGCCGGCCACTTCGCTCATCAAACCTTCCGGCCCATCAGAGGCTCGCAAGTTTGAAATGCTGTGCGACATCCTGAACGATCTGGTGACTTATGCAGGCCATCACGGTGCGTCACTGCAACTGCAGTTAGCATCGTACGATACAGCACGAATCTCACGTCTGCTGAGTCAGATCAAAACTGGGCAGGTCGCGTTGGTGTTTGATCCGGCCGTTTGTGTCATGACGGGAAGCAAACCGGTGAGTTTGTTTCGCGACATGTATCAGGCATTCGGTTACATTCGCGCTCGTGATGGACAGAAGGATGTCGATGGCGGTGGCCTTGAAGTTCCTCTCGGAGATGGGAGCGTTGACTGGATGGAACTAATGCCCACGCTTGTGGAAGCCAACTTTCAGGGATGGTTGTGCATTGAACGCACGGGCGGTGACCAGCGTGATGCAGACGTGCGTGATGCTGTGGCATCGATTCGCAAACTGCTGCCCGTTCATGGTTAGATCGAAAGCAGCGTCTTATGAAAAATCCGATTGTCGCCGCTGCTGTTTTGTTCCTGTCGAGCATAGCGCTCTTGATGGTGCTCATTCCGTCGGCGAATCGCGCATCGCCAGTACCCCAGGCGAATGCGAGTGCCGACCAGGCAAAGCCAGCCGACACGGAACCCGCAAAACAAAGCGGACCTCCAGCGGGTGCTCTGCCATCGCCGGATGACAGGCGTCTGCAGAATATGACATGGATCCCAGCCGGTCGATTTCAGATGGGAGAGATTAACACGGTACCCGACGAATTTCCGCCTCATAATGTGGAACTCGACGGATTCTGGATGGATGTCACGGAAGTTACAAATCGAAAATTCAAGGCATTCGTGGACGCCACCGGTTATGTGACCACAGCGGAACGCCCGCCCGAGCTGCGCAGCATTCAGCCGGGTTCCGAACTTGAGAACGTCACGATCCTGCCGGAATTCAATAAACCGGGATCCATTTGCAGCCTGCAGCTGGGCAGTCGTGATGACATTGATCCGGCCAAAGGCGCTTACAGCTGGTGGCAGTATCTGCCCGGAGCCGAGTGGAAGCATCCGGAGGGGCCGGACAGCAGCATTGAAGATCGAATGGATCATCCGGTCGTGCACGTGAGCTGGCTGGATGCTCAGGAATTCTGCAAATGGGCCGGCAAGCAGTTGCCAACGGAGGCTCAATGGGAATATGCGGCTCGCGGAGGCCGATCCGGCCAGACATATCCATGGGGCGAGGATCGCAATCCGGACGGCAAATGGCTGAACAATATCTGGCAGGGCGCGTTTCCCATTGAGGACAAAGGAGAAGACGGCTTCACACGCACGGCACCCGTGAAAAGTTTTCCGCCAAACGATTACGGCCTGTTTGAGATCTCGGGCAATGTGTGGGAATGGTGTACCGACTATTACCAGCCGGAATATTACTCCGAAAGTCCAGTCGAAAATCCAGCAGGTCCGGCGACCAGCTTTGACCCGCAGGAACCAGGCATCAACAAACGCATTCAGCGAGGTGGCTCATTTATGTGCAGCGATCAGTACTGTGTCGGCTACCGAGTCACCGCGCGAATGAAAGGCGAAGAAGACACCGGCGCGTTCCATACGGGGTTTCGCTGCGTGATCAATCCCGAGTAAAATGGCTGAGAACAAATTTCTGCCAGATGTTTCTCAATATTACGCTGCGAAAAAACGACTTTTGCAGACAATACAAGCACCCGCAGCACTCTGCTGCAAAACAGCATTGCACAACGAAAAGCCGCAGGCCAATGGCACTCATTTTGTAGCGGAACGCGCCAAGCGTTTCGGTTTTCTGGTTGATAGGGGGAGCCGTCCGAAAGCCTTGGCGGCTTCCGCTACTCCGGTTCCCCGTCAAATCAACTACCATTGGGCGGCAGGCCATATTTGACTCTATCGGAGCGCCCCTTTGAGATTCCTCTTCGCCACGCTGACGATCATAGCGGCTGCCACGCTGGCGGGGATTTCCGCAACGGCCGTGTCTGGACAGCCGCCAGAACCGACGACACCTGAACCCAAACCATCAGAAGCAAAGCTGGCGGAACCAAAGTCGGTGGATGCTCAAACGTCAAATTTAAAACCACCTGTCGTCCTGTCTTCCAAACAAACGGCGGCGGAAATTGATCGGCTGTTTGAGGATGCGTGGCAGAAGGACAGTGTCCAGCCGGCACCTATGGCGAGTGATGAAGAATTTGTTCGTAAGTTGTATCTGGACCTGGCCGGGCGAATCCCGGCGGTCTCGGAAGCCAGAGTATTCCTCAGCAGCTCGTCTTCAACAAAACGTGATGATCTGGTCGAGCAGTTGCTGGACGGCCCGGCGTTCGTGCGACACTTCACGATCCTCTGGCGGAATGCTCTGATCCCTCAGGCCCTCAGCGACCCGCAGGCGCGCAATCTTGTGCCCGGTTTTGAAGCGTGGCTATGGAAACACTTTTCCGAAGACACGCCGTATGATCAGATGGTCCGCGAACTGATCACCACACCGATTGACTACGGAAATGATCCGACAGCGGTCTTAAATTCCGCCAGCAGCCCGAGCGCCTTTTTTCTTGCCCGGCAGCTGCAGCCTGAAAATCTTGCGACAGGGACGTCCCGTGCTTTTCTGGGAGTTCGCCTCGATTGTGCTCAATGCCACGATCACCCGTTCGACAAGTGGAAGCGAAATCAGTTCTGGAACATGGCCGCGTTTTACTCGGGCTTCCAGCGGCCGGACGGTGCCGAGCCGGATAGCGCAGCGATGATGACAATGACCGAAGTCCAAGGAGCACGCTCCATCAAAATTCCATCTACGGGGGACGTCGTGCCTGCTATGTTTCTCACAGGCATCGAACCGGAGTGGACAGACTCCTCGTCGCCGCGCGAAGCCTTGGCCAACTGGGTCACGGCCAAAGAAAATCCGTGGTTTGCAAAGATGGCGGTCAATCGCCTGTGGGCTCTGTTTCTTGGCCAGGGAATCGTGCAGCCGGTGGACGATTTTTCCGACAACAACCCACCTTCACATCCGGAAGTGCTCGATCTGCTGACCGAGCAGTTTGTTGCCCACGATTTCGATCTCAAGTTCGTCGTCCGAACCATTGCCGCGACTCGCGTGTATCAAACCAGCAGTCGGCAGACACATGCCAGTCAGGCGGATCCCACACAGTTTGCCCGCGCAGCTTTGCGAGGTCTGACGCCCGAACAGTTCTTTGACAGTCTGGCTGAAGCGACCGGATACTATCAGCCTTATCGTTCTGACAATCCGTTTGTGATCGACGCGGAAACGCCGCGGGCTCGCTTCCTCGAACTTTTTCGCGATGAAAATGAATCGCCTTTGACAAGGGAAACGACCATCCTGCAGGCACTCGCCATGATGAACGGCGATTTTGTGGAGAACGCCACCACTCTGGAAAACAGTCAGACACTGCGAGCGATCGCCGAGTTTCCGCTGATGTCCGCGGACGAAAAACTGGAATCTCTGTTCATCGCGGCGCTCAGTCGCAAGCCGACGGAGGCTGAGAAAGAAACCTTCGGAAAATACGTTGCAGACGGCGGAGCATCGGGCAGTTCCAACGATGCTCTGGCAGATGTGTTCTGGGTCTTGCTGAACAGCAGCGAGTTCCTCTTCAATCACTAAGTTTTGTCAGAAATGATTAGCCGGAACGCGATAGTGCTTTGTCAACCATTAAAGCCAGGGCTGAGTTCTGTTTGTACGACGGACTTCCAGTCCGTCGATGTCTCGTTCCGTCGACGGACTGGAAGTCCGTCGTCCACCAAGAATAAGCGTTGACAATGCGTTAGCGTCCGGTTTCCCGGAGAAACATGGACTATCGCCCGCCGCTACTGGGCTTTCTGACAATCACTGACACACACCATTGAACGCGGCTATTTTTGAGATGCCTGCCAAGGCGGAAAACGAAATCGATCACACATCAGGGATCAAAGGGTTACTCGGATGCTCACACGTCGCCATTTCGCAAAGTACGCTGGTCTTTCGCTCGTCGGCTCTTCAATGTCCGGCTGGCTGCCACAGCTGGCAGCGCAAGTTCAGCAATCGGGTGCTAAAACACCGCGGGCCTGCATTCTGCTCTGGATGTCCGGCGGGCCCAGTCAATTGGAGACGTTCGACCCGAAACAGGGTCATGAAAATGGTGGCCCGACAAAAGCCATTGAGACCAGTGTGCCTGGGATTCGCATCGCCGACAATCTGCCGAAGGTGGCGACGATGATGGAGCACCTTGCGCCCGTTCGCTCCATGTCGACGAAGGAAGGCGATCACACACGAGCCACTTATTATATGCACACGGGCTATCTGCCGCAGGGCCCGATTCAGTATCCGACGATGGGCTCCTTTCTTGGAAAAGAACTGACAAGGCTCGAGTGCGATCTGCCATCTTTCATCGCCATTAATTCGTTTCGGGCCTTCAGTCCGGCGGCGTTCGGTCCTGGATTTCTGGGACCGTCATGGTCGCCACTGGTGGTCGGTTCGGAGATGGATCGAGAGCAAAACGTTTCCTTTCAGGTGCGGAATCTGAAGCCAGCCGCACGTCTGACATCGGCGCAGGTGGATTCACGTCTGAGTCTGCTGAGTACCCTCGAACACTCGTTCCTGTCTGAGCGTCCGGATGGGCCGGGCCACAGCCATCTGCAGTCGTACGAACAGGCGGTTCGCATGATGAAGTCAGAGGCGGTCAGCGCGTTTAATCTCGATCAGGAAGACGGGGCGCTGCGCGACGCCTATGGTCGCAATGCCTTCGGTCAGGGCTGCCTGCTGGCTCGTCGTCTTGTGGAACGAGGAGTCTCGTTTGTCGAAGTGTCGCTCAACGGTGCCGATGGACTCGGCGGCGCCGGCTGGGATACGCACGCCGATAACTTCAAAGCAGTGACGGATCTCTGCGGAGTCCTTGATCCGGCCTGGGCCACTCTGATGTCTGATCTGCAGCAGCGTGGACTGCTCGAAAATACACTGGTCGTCTGGATGGGTGAATTCGGTCGCACACCAAAGATCAATGAAAATACCGGCCGCGATCACTGGCCGGGCAGCTGGAGCACTGTGCTGGGCGGTGCGGGAATCAAGAGCGGTCAGGCCTACGGCGCAACAAGCGATGATGGTATGGAGATCAAAGATGGTCTGCTGTCGGTTCCTAACCTCATGGCGACGATCTGCAAAGCCCTCGCATTGAATCCCGAATCGACAAACCTGAGCAACATCGGTCGCCCCATCCCTCTGGCCGATCATGGCTCCGCCGCTGTGGATGCACTGCTTGTTTAAGCGTAGGCCGATCTGAGACAGATCGACCTGCGGAGCTTTCGCCCGCCTGTGAACCTGATAAAGTGACGCTCCCTCCCCTTTCGCACAAGGAGTTCGTCATGCGGATTTCATTTCTGCCCACCCTGTGTTCAATGATTTTGGTGATTTCTTTGACAGGCGTTTCCCAAGTGGCAGCGCAGGAGTCAACAACGCCTCAGGATGTCATGTTCAAGTCCAAACTGGACCAGACGGAGCAGCGTTATGTCGTGCTGCTGCCGCCCCAGTTTCAGAAGGACGTTCCCCATGATCTGATCATTGCACTGCATGGCCACGGCTCCGATCGCTGGCAGTTTGTGAATGACGAGCGCGGCGAATGCAAAGGAGCTCGCGACGCGGCGACGGAACGCAATGCGATCTTTGTGTCACCCGATTATCGAGCCAAAACGTCGTGGATGGGCCCTGCGGCGACGGCTGATATGCGGCAAATTCTGGACGACCTGCATGGCCAATATCGAATTCGCAATGTGCTTATCTCGGGCGGCTCCATGGGTGCAACTTCCGCGATGACCTTCGCGGCATTGCATCCGGAATGTATCGACGGCGTAGTGTCCTTGAATGGTACCGCCAATCTGGTCGAGTATCCGAATTTCGGCGAGGCCATCGCCGAATCGTACGGTGGCTCACGAGCTGACAAGCCGGAAGTCTATCGTGAGCGGTCCGCTGAGTTTTTCCCGGAGCGACTCACCATGCCGTTCGCCGCGACAACTGGAGGAAAGGACACTCTTGTTCCTCCTGACAGTGTGCTGCGACTTATGGAAGCTCTGAAAAAACAGGGCTCCCCTGCTCTGCTGAACCATCGGCCGGACGGCGGCCACGACACGAACTACAGCGACACCATGGCAGCGTTTCGGTTTGTGTTTGAGCAGGTGGAACAAAAGCAATCAGCAGTCCCTGCTCCCGCAATTGCCAGCTTCGATAAAGAGACAACCATCGTCTGTCTCGGCGACAGTGTCACCGGCGTCTATTACCACACCGGCGGACACCGCGCGTATCCGGAGATGCTGGAGATCGCTCTAAAAGCCACGCATCCCGATGCAGCGATCAAAGTCATCAACGCCGGAATCAGCGGAAACACCACAGTCAATGGACTCGAACGACTTGATACTGATGTGCTGCACCATCATCCGGCACTCGTCACGATCAGCTTTGGGCTCAACGACATGGTGAACGACATCGTGAACGATATGGCGCGAGTGCCGCCGGAACAGTTTCGGAGCAATCTCGAACAACTGATCGATCGCTGCCAGGCTCAGCAAAGTCAGGTGGTACTCTGCACGCCAAATGCCGTCATCGACACATCCGACCGCCCCATCACCAGGCTCGTGGAATACTGTGACATCATTCGTGAAGTTGCTGCAAAGAAGAGGGTCCGAGTCTGCGATCAATACGAGGCCGGCGAAAAGCTCAAGGAGCGAGCTCCCTGGACCTGGCGACTGACGATGAGCGACGCCATTCATCCCAACATGGATGGTCACAAACGAATGGCGGAAGAACTATGCCTGTGCATCAGCGGCCGAGAAATCTCGCTCGAGGCGGTCCAGCCGCCGCAGCAGATTCTGGAGAGAACTCAACAGTTGATCGCCGCAGGAACGCCGGTCAAAATTTTTGCGATGGCACCGGTCGCTGCAGCAACCGAAGCCGCCATCCGAGCGATCAACGCCGATGCAAAGATTGAGCTGACCACGTGGGAGATTGCCGGAAAGTCGCTGGCGGAGCTTGCACAGGAGGCCAACGCAAAAGTCCGAGCCATGCAGCCCGATCTCGTTGTGCTGACGATTCCCGCAAGTGCGATGGCTGAAAACGATGAGCAATTCGTGTACGCCGTTTCCTGGATCATGAACTGGTCCCTGAGTTTTGGGAATCAGGAATGGGACGTTATTGTCGTGGATCCGGCTGCGCTGGATCCAACAGCGAACCCGGAACGAATTGCTCGCATCCGCAGACTGGTCCACGCGCAACACATCAGGGGTCAGGCACTTCAAACTTCAATCGAGAGTCACATTCATCCCTGATCGGACAAGCTGGGTCTCGATTGAAGTTTGAAGTGCCTGACCCCAGCCGGTAAAATCCCCGACTGATTTCTATTTCTGCCTGATTGCGCGACTTCTCGTAGCGGCCGCGAAGTATTTGGGCAGGCTTTTCTCGACAAGAATGACTCATGATCAAGGTTCAGCTCCCGGACGGAACAATTCTCGACCAACAGGACTCTGCAAGTGCACTGGACGTCGCCGCTGGTATCGGCGAACGTCTTGCTAAGGCGACAATCGCCGCCAGCATTAACGGCACAGTGGTGGATTCCATGCGACCTCTTGCAGATCTCACCGAACTGCGACCTGTCCCGCTGAAACTCATCACAGAACGTGATGCAGAAGCTCTCGGCGTGATGCGCCACAGCTGTGCTCACGTGATGGCCCGCGCGGTGATGCGTTTGTTTCCCGGAGTTGGCTTGGCGTTCGGCCCGACAACCGGGCACGGCTTTTATTATGACTTTGATCTGAAGACTCCAATCAGCGAAGAAGATTTTCCTCGCATCGAAGCGGAAATGCAGAAGATCATTGATGCAGCCGAGCCATTTGATCGCTTTGAAGCGTCACGCGACGAAGCCATTCAGCTTTGCAGCGACTTAAAGCAGACGCTGAAAACTGAACACATTCGGACCGGTCTGGCCGAACATCCAACGCTGAGCTTTTATCGGCAGGGCGAATTTGTTGACCTCTGCCGCGGACCGCATATTCCGCACGCCGGCAAGATCAAGGCTTTCAAGTTAACTACGGTCGCGGGTTCTTATTGGAAGGGCAACGCGGCCGGTCCGCAGCTGCAGCGATTGTACGGGATTGCATTTTTTGACAAGAAGGATCTGAAGGCGCATCTCGAACAGCTGGAAGAAGCCAAAAAACGCGACCATCGAGTGCTCGGCAAGCGACTGGGTCTGTTCACGATCTCCACCGAGGTTGGTCAGGGCTTGTGTCTGTGGCTTCCCAAAGGCGCGACTATTCGCGCCACGCTGGAAGACTTTATTAAGGCCGAATTGATGCGACGCGGCTATCAGCCCGTGTATTCGCCTCACATCGGCCGCGTGGAAATGTATGAAACCAGCGGTCACTTCCCCTATTATCGTGACTCGCAGTTTGCACCGATCTTCGGCCATTCGGCCGGTCAACTTGTCGATTACTGGATCCGCTGTCTGGATCCAAAAGACACGGAAGTCAGCTCACCGACTCCAGACGTTGAACGAAAACTGCTCGATGCGGCAAAAGTACTGGGCTTCGATGACAAGGACTTTCCATTCAGCGGCACCGACGACCAGAAGCGTGAGGTTCTGCGACGCTGGGAACGGCAGCAGGAACGTTTCCTGCTGAAGCCTATGAATTGTCCGCATCACGTCCAGATGTACAAGGCATTGCCTCGCAGCTATCGGGATCTTCCGGTGCGACTGGCGGAATTTGGTACTGTGTATCGTCACGAGCAGTCCGGGGAACTCAATGGGATGCTGCGTGTTCGCGGGTTGACTCAGGACGACGCCCATCTGTTTTGCACACCAGAACAGGTTGAGCAGGAGTTCAAGGACACTTTGGGACTTGTGAAATTTGTTCTACAGGCTGTGGGACTGGAAGATTACCGAGTCCAGTTGTCGTCCCGCGATCCGAATTCCGACAAGTACGTCGGCAGCCCGGAACTTTGGGAGAATGCTCAGAATACCCTCCGAAAGGTGCTCACTGAGCAGGGGCTGCAGTTTATTGAGTGTGAAGGCGAAGCGGCGTTTTACGGGCCAAAGACCGACTTCATGGTCCGCGATTGCCTGGGTCGCGAGTGGCAGCTGGGAACCGTTCAGTTGGACTACAATCTTCCCGAACGCTTTCAGCTGGAATACACCGGAGCAGACAACAAGGCTCACCGTCCTGTCATGATTCACCGAGCCCCGTTCGGGTCGATGGAACGCTTCTGCGGAATGCTGATTGAACATTTCGCCGGTGCGTTTCCTCTTTGGCTGGCTCCGGAACAGATCCGCGTCCTGCCGCTCAGCGAGAAGACCGACGACTACGCAACGGAAGTAGCCGGCAAACTGCGCCAGGCCGGTTTCCGAGTCACCACAGACCTGCAAAGCGCGCGTGTGCAGGCCAAGATTCGCGAAGCTCAGATGGATCTGATTCCGTACATGCTGGTTGTTGGACCGAAGGAAGCGGAAACGAACTCCGTCAATGTGCGCTGTCGCATTGATGGCGAACTGGGCGTGATGACCTTCGACGCGGCTCTGCAGAAGCTGGTGGAGGAACGCGACAAGCGAATCATCCGCCAGGTTGCAAAGCCAACCGTGATCGCGGCCATGACCGCAAGCGACGGAGAGCAGAACGAGTACTAGAACATCAAACGCAGCGACGGTCCCTGCGGGATGCTCAAGGGCAGAATGCTGGAATTCTCGACCCTGAATCGAGTGAAGATTGAACGGGGTTCAATTATTGACCTTTTCCGGCGTGCCGATGCGTTTGAATCAGTGAGCAGATGGATTTATGCAGCGGTACAAGATTCTACATCGCACTGACTACAATTTTTCTGCACCAGTGCAGCTGGGGCCACACGCTTTGCGGCTGCGTCCGAGAGAAGACTATGGTTTGCGGATCGAATCTTCAACGCTGAACATCAAACCGACGGCAACAGTGCAATGGCACCGCGATGTGGAAGACAACTCGGTTGCCATTGCAACCTTCGCTGCACGTGCCAGCCAGCTTCTGATTGAGAGTGAAGTTGTCATTCAGCAGTACAATCTGACGCCTCTTGATTTTCTGGTCGCCGATTATGCGACGAACTATCCGTTTGCTTATACATCCGAGGACCTGGCGGTGCTGTCGCCGTACATGAACTTCATTAAGCACACGGGCGAGGATGTTCTGAAAGAGTGGGTTGCAAATCAATGGCAGCCTGGCGATCAAATTCAGACGTATGCTTTGTTACAATCCATGTGTTTGCGCATTCACCAGACATTT
>JBDNHX010000484.1:0-8194 GCA_041688565.1 Planctomycetaceae bacterium | reverse complement strand
CCTCCTTGGACTGCTCTGGATGTTCAGTCCCCTGCTGACATCCATGCGAGCATTGCAAAAAGCCGATGAGCGTGCCGTGATGTCGCGCACGGTGGAGTCCGATCGCTGTTATCTGATGGATCGCGGTTACGCAAAGTTCCTGCTCTGGAATGTGATCCATACTGCCCAAAGCAGTTACATCTGCCGGGTTCGCGATAACTGGGTGTACGAAGTCATCGAAGAGAAGCGTCTGACAGCCGCTGACCGGAAGGCGGGTGTGATCAGCGATCAGATTGTAAAATTCACAGGATCCAAGGCCGATGTGCTGCCCGATCATCCCGTGCGACTGGTCATCGTTTCTGCGTCGGAACATACAAGTCGCGGCAGCAGCGCGACAGGGTCAAGTACAGGACCGTCGTGCGACGGAAAACTGCGATTGGCCACCGATCTGCTGGAAATTCCCGCGGAACTGATCGCAGAGGGGTACCGTTTAAGGTGGCTGATAGAACTATTTTTTAGGATGTTCAAACAGTTGCTGGGCTGCCGCCATCTGTTAAGTACAAGACAGAACGGTGTAGAAATCCAGACGTATCTGGCAATTATCGCGTGCCTGCTGATTCTGATTTACACCGGGCGTGCTCCGACGAAGCGGACGTTTGAAATGATCTGCCTGTCTATGTCCGGCTGGGCGTCGCTGGAAGAGCTGGAGCGGCACATCGAAAAATTAAGACCTGCCAAAACGTAGGCCCCCGCGCGTTCAATCGTGTCGGGCCGTTCGCTGCTGCGCGCTCCGAAAAACCAACACTCCGCCGGTGCCATTCATCGGAACTCCGCCACTCGCCAAACAACCAGGCTCCCGTCACAATCCACAAGCAGGCAAGCGGCGTGCCGAACACTATTGGCTGCGTCCCCTTTTCCTTTGCTCACATCAAGATTCCTGAGTCACTCACTTTGTCAGAGTTTTCGTGCGGGCTGCCGCAACCATCTTGGTGAACATGGACGCTTGCGCTTTTGCATCGTCTAACGCGTTGTGGGTCTGCGGAGTATCAGGTTGAAAATCCCCAGGAAGTTTGCTTGAAGTGCTAGCCGACCAAGGGCTGCCGGTTAATCCCATGAAGTAGGACTTGATATCCACTGCGCCAAACCCAAACGGATTTCGTCTACAGTAGGTCTCGAAGTACCAGTTCACAAACTGCCAGTCATACGCCGCATTGAAGCCAACAAATACGGGCTTCTTGCCGTTAGCAGTGCTTTCAACCCAGCTCTGGAAGGCGAGCATCGCCTCCGATGGCTCTCGTCCGTCCGCTGCGAGCTGATCTAGATCAAACCCCGAGACACGCAGAGCATCCGGAACACATTCCCGTGAGAGGGGTTTGAACTCGACGTAAAAGGATTCGTCGGGCGCATCAACAGCACACGCGCCCAGCGAAAGCATGCTGTACCGGCCAGGAATTGGGCCGGACGATTCTATATCGACTGAAAAATAGCGTTCAAGCTTCATCGTGCCACCTTAGGCGAGACAATCGGCGGCAAATCAATGTTCCGCTCCCAATGTCTCCGCAATTTATCAATTCGTTCGGCTGGGGTGCCTGTTTCCGGCCACATAAACGCTTCCAACGAGGAAGTGTCAAACGGAAACGACGTTCCCTCTTTTGCAGTGATGATCACCTTCTGTTTGTTTCCTAGTGCGAAGCCGAATTCCATAAAACAGTTTGGCCGAAGTGCGGTCAGATCGACGAGGATTACGGCGCTTCGGTGGATGGAATCGAAAATCGCCTGGTTCATCCAAGCAAACTCGTTCTTTCCAATTCCCATCTCAGACGGCTTGTACCCGAGATCAGTCACAAAGGGATCAACAACATCTCGGAAGAACGTTTCAACTGCTGGAAACTCTGGAAGCTTGTTGTTGAGCAACCGAACGTAGAAAACTTCGGGTGGAGTCAGTGATCCGAGAAGACTCATGACCGCAGTCACGACTCGGGCGGTATCAGTGTTGCCGTCTCTGGTTCGAGTGCGATCAAGCAAGTCAGCCGGAGACGATCCATTTTCGACCCGGAAAAAATCCCCAGGCTTTGAAAGCGCCCTTTCAAAGAGCCGTCCGGCACCGCCTGAACCATCATCCGTCGAACCGCCGATCTTGATGTCGAGTGGAATGACTGGCTTTCCTCTCGAAGAATACTCAATTGCAAGATGTTCGGTGCCCTCGCCTCCACTGATACCAATTAAGATGTCTCCCAGTTCGGCCAGTCGCCGGCGTCGAGCTGCACCGGCGTTCCAACCGGGTTCCAGAAACTCCATATGCACCGCATCGGCATCTCTCAATTCGTCATAGATAGCTCGTCGAGCTGCCGGAATTTGCGAATCCGTTTTCGATGTCGCAAGTGTTGAAATGAGTCTACCATTTGGGCCTGTTGCCTGCGTTTTACCCGACTTCATCGCGCTATGCACAGCCTCAGCGATCGCCCAATCGAATGTGATGGCAGGCCCGTCGTCGCGATCCTTCAAGAACGGTTCTTTGCCAAATGGAAATACGAAATTCGCTCCTTCGGCCGCGAGCGCTTCTACTAGCTCACGCACAAGGGCATGAACGTACTTAAGCTTACCCTCATCAGTCTCCGGGTGATCGCTTCCCACAATGTGAATTCGGCGGCCTCGCAGTTTCATTCATCAACTCCATCGATACGTGGTGAAGGAGCAACTTTGGAAACTGCCGCGATCAAATCGTCTGCCGTGATCTTGCGGGCTGGATATGCCTGCGCCAAAGCCTCCGGCAACAGCCGCGTTCGGATATCGGAGAAGGTGTAGGTCAATCCGTGCTGCCCTTTCGGGCCAGTCAATCGTACTACCTCATCCAAAACTGCGGACGAAAGTCCAAGCCCCCGACAGTCGAGGTCCAAGAGTTCACGGCGTTCCGAGTCCGTCGGGCGTCGGAATTCTTCCTGATAGGCGGCGCGACGGACAATTGCGGGGTCCAACGCGGTGAAACGATTCGTGCAAAGGAAAATAAGCACGCGACCAGCAAATCGTCGCGAGTCGTCGATCTTTTGGATCAAGGTATTAACGGCAACTTTGTCCTCGTGGTGGCTTTGATTCATCGAACGGCTTCCGGCCAGTGAATCCGCCTCATCAATGATCAGGAACGACAATTTGGCCTTGCCTGCCTCCCGAGCGACGACTTCAAACGCTTGGTTGATGAGCATACTCATCTGGCCAACATTACCACTGCCGCGAACCCGTGTGCTGAGCTTGAAAAGCATCGCATCACGACGAAGTTCCTTTGCTAGCGCATTTGCCGCCGCTTCGGCGGTTGCAGTTTTTCCGGTGCCCACATCGCCATGAAAAACAACCAAGGGGTAACGATCAAGAAGCGAGTCGAGCAAGCCGATTCTCGTGCCATAGGTGCTCTTACTCCACTGCTCAAGCCCTTCCTTATCGATCAACAGCCGAAGATCTTGATGGACCTTTCGGTAGCGAGCATCGAACCCAATGAGTCGCTCGGCCTGCGCAGAGAGACGCTGATCCGGAAGCGGAATTTCGATTTCAAACAATGCTGACGTGTCATCTGCCATAGTAACTCAAATTTAACCATAGTTGGTGCGTTGCCATCCGTAGCCGTTGCTCGCATAGCGCTGCCCGGTGCTGGAACTAAGATTAGCGAGCGACGTTCCATCGGTGTTCCTCGCCCAACTGCCATGCATCGAATTGCGTGAGATGAAATCTGCTTTCGCAGACTCAGACTTGTCCCACCACGATTGATTCATTGTTGCGAGCACCTGTAGCGTCCCGCCAGGTGTTCGTGGCCACAAATTGTTTCCCGGCCGATCAGATGTCCAACCGACCGCGTTTTCCGAAACTGTGTATTCCGTCCCACGGATTTCGGTTCCCTTGGCATCCTTCAAAATCAGTTGTACGCCGCTCAAATAACCGTTTTCGGCAAAGATCTTCAAGTCCAATACAACCTCAGCGACACTTTCGCGAGTACGCAGGCCCGTTGCCTGTGACTTCATCGAAAAGTCTGCCGCAAAACAATCGACGACCTTTCGGACATCAACGACTGAATAGGTTGTCGTTTGGGTAGCACTCGTGCTCATCGGTCAATCCTTATCTACAGTAAATGAGCGGCCCATGATTTCTTTCCAGAGATCCACGGTCTCGCCCTTCGTATTCTTCCAGCTCGCTGCCTCAATTGTTTCCCATGCCGATGCTGCGGCGGCGACGATCTCTTTTCGTTCGCTGTCGCTAAACCGGGCCGTCACATTGTTTTCCTTGTTTACCGGATCGAGAATCACGACCGCATCGGAAGGAAAGGTCTTGATCTTGCCGAGTTCGGGAAACGAAATCGGCTCCTTTAGCTCGCTCTGGGCAATGTAGAGAAAAAACCTCTGAAGCCCCGCCTCCAGCGAAGTTGCAGCGCCATCGCGGTCGTAAAGATGGGCCGCAATCAGTTCAATTGCAAAAGAGCGCAACTTGTCCAGTTCCTTCTCGTTTCGCCACTTCTTCAAAAGCCGAACAAGAGTGCGGTAGCGATCGTCGGCGTCTCTCCGATTCTTGATGAAGTCGAGTTGTCCTTGAACGCTCGTCTTCACCGGATCGCCGTTTTGCGACGAAGGCTGCCAGCCGTAACCTGGTTCCTCCGGAATTGGAATTACCGGTACTAAGTCGACATCCAGACCTGAGTCGTGAAAGTGGATTCCGAGCGTGCGGGGTTGAACTTGAAAGTCCTCCTTCTTCTTGGTCGGGTAAACCGCAAGCAGCAGGTCCAAGATAATGGAGTGCAACTTCTGGACATCGTCTTTCTCCGCCGCTGAGACATCGAGAAACACAGCAATGTCCGCATCCACTCCATTTTCGCCGCGAGGTTTCAGTACCGTTCCTTTGACGAGCGAGCCGGTTTTCTTGAACCCCTTCACCTTGAAGGACGAGTCTTCCGTAATTTTGGTTTTCAATCGCCCAATCAGGTAATCGACTTGGGCGATAAACTCCTTGCGTTTGCCGGTCCCAAGGTGCAGCACCTTTGAGACGAAGATATCCATTTGGGCGTCCGTCAGCATCATTGCACGGAATCTCCTTCACTGTAAGTTTTGTATTGCATTGTTTCGTGCATCGCGATCACTGGTGTGCTTCAGTTCCGAATCAATGCTTTGTGTCCTTTGGCGGATAGGGATCGTTTCCGTAGCTGTCCTTGTCGCGAATCTGACCGTTGGGGCGGTGGATCACCAACTCACTCTGGTTCTGCTTGGCGACCTTGCGTCCAGCATCCGACGCAGCCCCCTGAGTGCGATGAGTGGAAAGCGGCTTCGCGGCTCCCTCTGGCTTCACTGCCCATCCGTTCCCGCGCGGAACCACATGCACATTTTTCTTTGACATGACGCATTTCCTTACAAATCAACAAGTTCTGAACGTGAATCGCAGATCGCTCTGGCCCACATCATCATGTTCGATTATCAAACATAAGAGTCAAGAGCTTGCAATAAAGATACGATCATGTAACAATGGGATCAGAAGATATGGAGGAGCACCCTCCCCGATACGGTCGGACCAATATTCGCGGCCACAAACAGGGAGAAACGCCATGAACATCAATCAAATGACCTTAGCGTCCAGGTTAAAGGACGCCCGAACCGCAGCCAGTTTGACTCAGGAGCAGGTCGCCAAAACCTTGGACCTCCCTCGAACTGCCATTGTCCAGTTCGAATCAGGTAATCGAGCCGTCAGCACCCTGGAACTCGCCAAACTCGCCCAGCTGTACGGACGCCCGATCGCCAGCTTCTTTGACTCGGAACCGCGATCCGAGGAGGAGGATGTCCTGGTTGCCTTGTTTCGTGCCGCTCAGGTTGAAGGACAGGACATGCCGTGGCAATCCGACGTGTCGCGCTATTTGGGAATCTGCCGTGCAGGCGTCGAACTTGAGCATCTTCTCGATCGACCTCCCCACATCGGCCCACCTTTATATGACCTGCCTCAACCACGAAACGTCATGGACGCAGTTGAGCAGGGAAACTTCGTTGCGGAGCAGGAACGTCGCCGCCTTTCGCTGGGGCACAATCCAATTCCTGACATGTCCGACCTGATCAACAATCAAAACATCTGGGCATCGGGTGCAGAACTTCCCGATGACATGTCCGGACTCTTTCTCCAGCACTCATCGATTGGATTGTTCATTCTGGTGAACTTCGGACACCCGCGTGCACGGAAGCGTTTCTCCTATGCCCACGAATACGCACACGCCTTACTTGACCGCAGGGACCCAGCGACCGTTTCTCGCGAAGAGAATCGACGCAATCTTTCAGAAGTTCGCGCAAATGCATTCGCGGCGGCATTCCTGCTTCCACGCAGTGGAGTCTGGGCCTTTCTCAACTCTCGTTTCAAGGCTGGCCCAAGCCTTATCGAGCAAACCGTCTACGACCCAACTGCTGAACAAAACGCCGAGGAAGTGAAGGCCTCGCGCAGAGCCGCGCCTCGCTCCCAGGTCTTGACGTATGAAGACACTGCCGCCCTCGCTCACCATTTCAGCGTCAGCTATCAAGCAGCACTCTTCCGCCTGAAAAGTTTGTCCATCGTCAATGAAGGCGAGTTCACCGAACTCCGCGACAAGGAAAAATTCGGCAAACAATATCTGGAACTACTGGAGGTCCTCGTTGACCTGGAAGGTCATGATCAACGAAAGCCGGATCGTGAAATCGTCAGCCAGGTTGTGCATTTGGCATTGGAAGCCTACCGTCGAGAAGAGATTTCAAAGGGCAAATTGCGTGACCTCAGTACGCTGCTGGACTTCTCAGCCAAGGATCTCTTGACGTTGGCGGAGGCCGCGTAAATTCGGTCCGCCTCACGGATGGAACTCGATGTGCAAAACTGTCGTCATCACGGACACAAGCGTCCTGATCAACTTTCTCGTCCTCGACCGGGCTGGCTTACTGGCAGGTGTGCCGACTCATCGCTTCGTTGTCACAGACCACGTTCGTGCGGAAATCACAGCACATTATCACGAACAGCTGCAGCGTCTGGAGCAGGCATTCTCGGCGCACATACTCGAAGAAATCACGGTGTCGGACTTGCCGGAGGTTCAGCTCTTCGCGGAGCTTACTGCCAAAGGGCTGGGTATTGGCGAATGTTCGGCAATCGCGGTCGCAGTACATCGCCAACTCACATTGGCCATCGACGACAAACAGGCAATCAAAAAGGTTGCCAGCCTTGACCTGCACGTACCAATTTTCACGACCGAATCCCTGATGGTGCTACTCATCCAGCAAGGAGCACTATCCGTCGATGAAGCCGATGCGATGAAGCTCGAATGGGAGACTAACCACCGCTTCCGCCTAACGTTTTCCAGCTTCAAGGAGCGTATCTGATTCGGAGTGGCACCAGATGTTCGATGAAATCAAACGAGAACTACGGCGACTTGAGCAGCCCGCTTCAGTCCCGATCGACATGCCGCTCGATGAAAAGGGGTACTTTGATCGAAGGTGCCCTCATAAAGAGTGCGGAAGCGATTTCAAGGTTCTCTTCGATGACCGGAAGCACAAAAAGCAAAGGGGACGCAGTGTGCCGGGATAAAACCGGTTTGGAATAGAGAATGCAAGTATCTCACGAAGAAAGTTTAGCAAATTACTTCGGCCTTTAGCGGAGGGGCGGAACGGGTAACCGGTCTGTCCTGAGCGTCCGTGCGAAGGGAAACGCAGGCCAGCCATTGCGCTCCCGGTGTTTTGCTTGCGGTGTTCTACTGGAACAAGGGGCACCACTTTCGTGTGCGGATCTTGTCCTGACAGGGAGAAGGCAATATCGTCGCTGCCGTTTCTGGCAAGGCATTGACGGACACGGCGGAGTCATAGAACCTGTGCATGCGTGGAGATTCCAAACGCGCCTGCGTTCTCTGGAAAACGGGGCGGGAGGCCCCATCAGCCGCAGGTGCAAAGCCGTTTATCGGTTCACTCCTTGAGCGGCCAACGAACCTCTCCGAGGGCAATGTTGGCATGAACGCTTTTGGGAAGTCAGATGACTTTATAGTACTGTGGACACTGGTGAACAACGCGGCGACCGCCGTGGCGGAATCTGTCGAGGGAAGGAGTTCACCGAAGGGAAGTTCTGCTGAACCGTCACCGATGCTTCGGACTCCGAGCCGAATCGAGCATCAATTGGAGTGGCACGGCAATCACGACTGGTAGCGGAATTTCCGCGATCGCTCGACCTGACGGAGGAGCCGTATGAGGTAGTTCCT
>JBDNHX010000072.1:0-6671 GCA_041688565.1 Planctomycetaceae bacterium | reverse complement strand
GTTCCGATCTGCAAACACTCGACCGGCAATGATGTAGCACTCTTCCCTCCAAACGCCGTTCTTCATCTTAGAAACAGCGGTCAGCACATAGACCGGATCCTGAGTTCCATTCGCAGCCGACTCCACCAGTTCACTCGCAAACGCCTGACGAATGCCGGGAAGATCGGTTCCTGCACCGCTTTCCAGATCCGTCAGGCCCGCGGCAAGATTCTGATCTCGACTGGCCCAGGCCTGACCGGCTTTCGCTGCGACTGGAACGAGAAGGGCTGCATTTCCAAACATCGCCCGGCCTCTTCTGAGCGACACGTCCGGAGAAAAGACTTCCGGAAACTGCGGCCCTGTCGCACGTGCCGAGATGGCCAGCAGACTACTGAGTTCATCCAGAAAAATATCCTGCTTCAGTTCTTCGGAGGAAGCTAAAGCCTGCTGCACGGCAGCCACGCCTCCGGCACGAACCACACGTGCAAGCAGCAGAATTTCAACCAGTCTTCGGTCTTCTGCAACTCGCGCCAGTTGCTCCAGATGGCGCCGGTAATTCCTGAACATCTTTCCAAACTGTGTCTCATTGCTGACTCGCAGTTCTGTTGCCAGCTGCTTTCGGAAAGCGTCTTCATTGGCGGCGATCTGATTCAGCGGTCCGCGCACCAGCGCGGTGGAAGGAGCAACTGCGGAAAGTTCCGACAGCATTCGCGTCATTGCTGCGGTCGCCTGTTCCTTCTTTCCGGAAGCAACAGCCGCTCGAACGATTTCTGAAATCGCGATGGCCTGATAGACCAGATTCATGCGATCGCGAATATCATCCTGAACAAGCTGCGAAGTAGTGGGAAATGGAACCGGCGTGCTGACGGCCAGCTGTGCCAGAGATTCCATGCAGGCATCCACTTTCGCACCATCTTTTGACGCCGCCGCAACAGCCCCGCGGACTCGCAGGGAACTCACGGCATCACTGCCGCTGGTTGCCGCTTCGATCATGGACAACACTTCGGCTGATGCATTTCTGGCACCCGCAACTTCCGCAACGGCTATCAGGGCATCGGTCAATGCGCGAGCATCACTCGCTGTTTTCGACCACGCGATGGATTCTGCCCATCGCTCATGGATGGCAAGATCCATCGCAACCGCCACGTGCAGGGGATTGATCCAAAGCAGTGAATTCATAACGGCGGGCGATTCCAGACTGGCGTCTCGACATCGAAATGCCACGAAAGCCCAGGCGGTCGCTGCCATCGCATCCCGGTTGTGCGGAATCGTTGTGTCCAGCTGTCGAGCGGCGATCAACTGCTTCGCCTGGTCAATCTTTCCGTCGTTGACGAGCGCTGCAGAAAGTCCCAGAGCCGCATCGATTCCAAGCCGGCCGGTCTTTGGCATTATTGGCATTTCGCCAAGTGCTTCTTCCAGAGCTTTCTTTGCTGTTTCAGAATCATGGGCCGCCACGGCTCGCCAGTAACGCCGCAGCTGCGGATCAATTCGATAAAAGCTGCTGGACCGATCAACCACAAGCAGCTGATTAAATTCCTGTGCGGCGAGGGTCACATCAGCCTGTCGCAAATACAGATCGCCCGTCATTCGGCGTGCCCAGGCTTTGTCACGAAGATTGGGCTGACGAGCCATGCTGATCATGCGGCGTGTATGGGCTGCGGCTTCCACAACAGGGTTAAGGGCATCCGCCACAGCGCGATCTTTGGCCACCTTTTCCTTGGCCAGGCGTTCTATTTCTTCCTCGTCCGGACCAAATTTTGTCGGGTCAAATGTGACGGGCTTATCTAGATCGCCGATATCGGGAGCCTTTGTCAGCAACGGCAGTACGATGATGGTCAGAACCAAAAGGATGCCGCCCACAATCCCATACATCACCAGCGGATTCTTTTTTCCGGGCTTTGAGGCATCTGCCACTTTTCTGGCGGCTTCCGCTTCGTCCGACAAGCGGGTTGGCTTTCGTGCTGACGTCGGTTCGTTCGGATCTGTGGCCGTAAACACAGGGACCATACACTTTTCGTTCGCACAACGAACTGGTTTTCCGACGGCCGTTTTAGGAACGAAGCCCACCTGTTCGCACATCGGACAGACGACTTTATGCAGCCGACCTTTTTCAGGTTTGGCAGAGGCCTGAATCGCCTGAGCCGCGGCGGCGGCACTGCCCACGCCAAATGGATCATCCTCATCCACTACCGGCTTTCCGCCTCGAGCCCCAGCCGCTGGACGCGCGGGAGGCTTTGGTGGTTCCGGCATTTTTGAGACGGCCGTCGGTGCCGTCGGGTCCCCCGGTTTATCCGGATACTTGCGGGCACCCGGACGATTGACGACCGGCCCGACCTTGGGCCGAGGCGTGTTCTTGGCTCCGCGAGACCCATCCATGGCTGCTCCACAGAATGGACAATCCACTACGTTGTCTTCCAGGACAGACTGACCACAGGACGGACACGTAGGGAGTGACATAGCAGGACTCAGCGATGAAGTGTTTTCGAAGACCGGACAACACCAGAATTCTAGTACACCGACTGCCTCTGGGCGAGTCGGAGTCTTGCGGAGCTGCCAGATGAGTAAACGACCCCGCCTGGCACGTTCCGGATATTTTTCAGCAGAAGACAGACGCTTTGAGAGGAATCGTAAGGTTCGGCAGGCCGCAGAAATTCCTCGAGGCTCTGAAAAACAGCGGGATGCTTCGTCGCCGCGGAATTTCACTGGCCTTATTTGGCAGGATTGCAGTGTTCAGACGACCATTTTACGCATGTGAGTTCCCGAAACGCGCGCAAAAAAAGAGGGCAACAGGATTTCACCGTTGCCCTCTTTAGAATTTCAATGCCTTCACGCTGCTGAGAGCGATCCAGCTATCAACTAGTCCTGATAATCCACTTCAATGTGATTACGTTTGACGCGAACGTCAATTGCGTACTCACCATAGTCGTAACGAATACGGTCGCCATTTCGCTTGCAGCTGATCAGTTCACAGCCGCATGTTGGAACGCAGATCTGAATGTACACGCATTTTGGTCCGCAACAGCCATCGTCACAAGGATCCTTCACAGCGATGATCTTTGGCATCGCACAAGGTGACATTTCGTCAAGATCTTTGTACTTCACGTTGGTGTAGAGCGGCTGAGCCACAGATTCAACAAAGGTGCCGTGCTCTGGCATCTGAGACTCATGGTAAATTATCTGAGCTTCCGGAACCGGTGTCAGCTGGTGCCCCGCCTGAACTGCACTGGTCGCGATAATCGCGCACAAGGTCATCAACTTTGCAAATGTCTTCATGTGTACCCTTTCGGTCTTCGGCCTTGAAACGTGGTTCAACTGCGATCCACTGGAAGTTCTTCACAAACACAAAAGATCGGCTGCTGATAAACAAATGCCCCATGAACGGGACGCGGTCAAGAAATTGTTCCAGACAATTGTCCTTCAGGCTCCGCGTCACGATCAATTCAACAATCGCGGAAACTCTCCGGGTCGCATTGTCGCGGATAAATGGGCAATATCAATAGGGCCTGGCTGGGATTTCTGGTTTCGAAGAAAGGGTGGTTTGCGATTTTGCGGACGTTTATTCATAAACCCGATGCACGCTCAGCCCCAGTTCACACACAAGCGTGTCGCCCGCTCTGTCCGATGATGCATTTCAGACTGTGGATTTCATGTATTTTCGCAACCCGAGGTGAGGGATGGAATGGCCAGCATTCTTCGTATCAAATCCCTCGCTGACGCGTCGTGTTACGATTAAATCAGCAGTCCGCGAGACTGGCGGGATCAGCGGTTGCGGTATTTGGCGTGGCAGCGCGTACAGGTTTGCTCAAGCGAAGTCAGCAATCGCTCGGCCGACGTCTGCTCATCGGCTTTGACAGCGGTGTAGAGTTCCGCAGCCATTTTTTCGGAATCCTGCAGCCAGACACGAAACTCGTCGTTGTGCGATTCATTAAGATTTCGTGCGCATTCGTGCAATCCTTCCTGAACCAGCAACGCCTCCGCCGAAGGTCTCAGGTCAGGATGATCGGCCGGCGGTCTCCAGCCAGCTTTTGCCGAACGCTTGAGGTTATCAAAATTCCGATCCAGCTTTGCCATGGCCGCCGCCACAGATTCCACTTTGGCCACTTCTACCAGTTCGGGAAGTGGCTCGCTGGCAAGCGGTGGCTGAAATTTTCTGACGTCTCTCCATAACCCGTCATAATCTTTTGATGTGCCCGCTCTGGTCATCAGCCGTACAGCGTCCTCACGCTGAATTGATCCGGCTGCAAGGCAAACGATGGCGGCAGCCGCTGGTCCGCGATGTTTGCCATGCTGACAGTGAACGTAGACCGGCGAATGAATATCCCGAGCGACTCGGCTGAGCGACCTGGCCGCGTCCTCAGGAATTCCATCGTAGCCAAACGGAATATGGATGTATCGCAGGCCGAATTTCTTCGCAAGCACAAGATCGGGAGCCGCACTGTCGACACTGACGATGGTTGTGATGCCGAGTTTCTGCAGGCTGGCGAACGCTGCTTCTCCTTTGGGCTCACTGCCAAGGAAAACTCCCGCAGCCGCCTGGCGAAAATGATGCAGTCCTGGCGGATCATGAGTCGGCTCCTGCGCGCCGCAGGTGCTCATCAAAAGCAGCAGCCCAACAAATGCACAGAACTGCAACGCGAGGCTCCAGGGTGCGACACGACGGTTACTTCCTGAAGTTCTGTCGGAACCGCAGTCCGTGTGAAATGAACTGCGAATATTATTGCAGAAGATGCGGAGCATACGGTTACCCAGGCAGCCTGTCTAACTGGACAGCACCATGTGTTGATCAGCCGCAGTGCGCTAGCACCCGGTTTATGCAGGGGGAAAATTTAAAAACCGGACGCTAGCGCGTTTCGGCTGATGATTCAAAAACACGGCATTTCAGCAGACATGGCGCTGCCCAGCTAAACAAGCCTGAAGCCAACAGGGGGACGAACGGTTCCCAGAAAACGACACGACACCACCAGGAAAAACGGAAATGGCGTGGACTTAAGGAATTCCAACGGCGAGCCGGGTACGTAAGTGCCCGGATTTCTCCAGCAACCGCAACAAATCTGGGGATTTACATCCCCCGCTCGCCTTAAGTCCACGCCATTGAGGAAAAAGCGAGTGGTGTCGTGAGGCCGAGCGTTCCGGATTTTGTCTGATTATTTTCGTCGAAACATTCCATTCCCTTTGTCGCCGCGGGACAACAAATAGGCCAGCAGGTCGAGGACCTCGTCCTGATTCAGAGGTTTCAGCAGGTCGGCCGGCATAATGGAAACCGTTGAGGCCTGAATTTCTTCAATGTCGCTTTTCTGAATTTCTGTGATCTTTGTGGGATCTTCCGGGCTTGTCAGAATTGCGATCAAGTCATCATTCTCGGACAGAATTCGACCGCTGACAGCCTTGCCGTCGGTTGTGACAATCGTGCTGGCCTTGTACTGGTCGCTGATCACTTTGCTCGGCACCATGATGGCTTCGGTCAGATCGTTGAGATTGAAACGGCCCGCCAACTGCGTCAGATCCGGACCTGTGGCTCCTCCGTCTCCGCCGAAGCGATGACAGATTACGCAGCGAGTGGCCGCAAACATCTTCTGTCCGTTGTCGAAGTCGCGATCCTTGAGTCCTTCTGCGGCCAGGGATCGAACTTCTTCCAGAGTCCAATCTTTGCCCGGTCCGGCTGGTTTTGGAATCTCAGGCAGCGTATACGGCTTGCGAGCTCCGCTGGCTTCAATCAGAAGTCGTTCTTTCTCACTGGCGTTCTCGAAACATTCCTTTTCGATGTTGCGAAGGAAGCCATGAAAGCTGGCACCACCGGCCCACGTATGAGCTCGTTCGAACCATGCGAAGTAGGCCTTGCGTTGATCCATCGTCCAGCCTTCTTTCATGTTGCGAAGACAGAACGCATACCAGATCTGCTGCTGATCCGGAGCCTTTTCGAGCGACTCCGCAATCGAACCGCCATAACCTCGATTGCGCGCGAGCAGGTCTTTCATGTCATCCGTGACGGTCGGCTTCGCCGGCGCTTCCAGCAGCTTCACGGTCTTCTCAATCACGGTGGGTGACTTGAGATAGACCAGCATCTGGCACAGTTCACGATTCAACTCATCACTGTCAGCGGGAAACTGCGAATCGAGTCGCTGAATAAAGTCGGTCTGAACCTGAGCGTCCTCTTCTGGCGCACCCAGTCGCAGAAAGATGAGACTCAGTGTACGCAGATAATGGAGCTTCTCGTCGGTCGTCAGCGAACTGTAGGCCAGCTGTCGAAGACCGCGAAGCGCAGACTGCCGTGCCGCGGCAACAAACGCCTTCCCCTCGTCTTCTGACTTGCCACGCGATGCCGCAACCTGCTGAAACGGAATCTTTGCGATTGTCGTCACAAAGCCCAGAACTTCCTCAGGCTTCATCGATGAAAAATCGGCGATGGAAATGGCCGACGCGTCTAGTGATTCCCACAGAATTGAGGAGTTGTAAAATGCGTTCCGTGAGGCGTTCTTCAGAAAACGATCACCCGAATGGATGTCATCCGCCACACCGCTGAGAAATGCGTTATTTTCCGGACGCGGCTGATGGCCGGTGGCGTTGAAGCCGGAATGCGTGGTTTCCAAAGCGCGTCGTCGCGCACGCATTCCCGCATCTTTGGAATTCCTAAGTTCAGTCGGAGCTGTGGATTCTGCCCCCGCGTAAGTCACGCGGAACAGCTCAGACTGCGT
>JBDNHX010000071.1:0-5575 GCA_041688565.1 Planctomycetaceae bacterium | reverse complement strand
TAGTCGCAGCCCGTTGACTCTGCGGCGAGCCCGCAACGAATTTGAAGTGGGCAATCTGTACCTCAACCGCGAAATCACGGGAGCACTCGTGCAGCGACATCCGTTTGGCGGCTATCGCATGTCCGGCATCGGCAGCAAAGCCGGTGGGCCGGACTATCTCCTGCAGTTCCTGATCCCGATCAACGTCTCAGAGAACACAATGCGACGTGGTTTCGCGCCGAAGGGCGAAGAAAGCTGACTTGGCTGGACGATTGAAAGTCGGGACGGAATCGGCGAACTCCACTTCAGACCCCAATGGCGCTGGACGCAAAGCAGGATTTGCGGCCACAATAAGACGAAGTGCCGTATCCTGCCGCCTTTTGTTCTCGACTCCCTCCATGACTATATCTCGCCAACTTTTCGTCACCCTGTTAATTTTGGTCTCTGGAGCATGCGATCGCGCCGACGCTGACGAAGCAGAGCCCGAATCCCGAGTGCGGTCGTTGCTGGCAGCGAAGTGTTTTGAATGCCACGGCCCCGAAGTCCAGGAAAGCCATCTTCGCCTCGATCGCCGCATATCGATGTTAAAGGGCGGCGATTCCGGCGAACCGGCAATCATCGTGGGTGACAGCGAAAGCAGTCATCTCATCGCCCTGGTCTCCGGCCGCGAAGCGGGCAAGCTGATGCCGCCGGATGAAGCGAACCAACTCACGCCAGCAGAAATTCAGATTCTGCGAAACTGGATTGATTCGGGAGCGAAGTGGCCCGGTTCAGAGAATGAAAACGACACAGAGCGAGGCGAGCTCGATCACTGGTCATTCAAACCCGTCGCCGCCGTTGAGCCGCCGACCGTGACCAGCAACTTTGTCAAGAATCCGATTGATGCATTTGTCCTACAGAAGCTTACCGAGCATTCGCTCACACCAAGCTCTGAAGCGACAAAAGCAGACCTGATCCGCCGGATCTGCCTGGATGTACTCGGGCTGCCGCCGACTCCGGAAGAGGTTCAGGCGTTCGTCGCCGATGAACGACCAGACGCCTACGAACAGTTGGTCGAACGAATTCTCGCGAGTCCCCACTATGGCGAGCGATGGTCTCGGTACTGGCTGGATCTTGTTCGCTTCGCCGAGACGAATGGCTATGAAACGAATCGCGAGCGGCCGAATGCATGGCCTTATCGCGACTACGTGATTCGTTCGCTGAACGACGACAAACCGTACAATCAATTTCTGCGAGAACAACTCGCCGGTGATGCGATCGGAGTTCCCGAGGCGACTGCGTACCTGGTCTCAGGACCCTACGACCTGGTCAAAAGCCCGGACATCAATCTGACGCTGATGCAGCGACAGAATGAACTCGACGACATCATCGGAACCACTGGCACGGCGTTCGTCGGCCTGACCATCGGCTGCGCGAGGTGCCACAATCACAAGTTTGATCCGATTCGCCAGACAGATTACTACTCGTTTCAGGCGATCTTCGCCGGGATTCAACATGGTGATCGATCGATGCCGTTGGCCGCAGAACAGCAGCAGGAAATCGCCGCGATTGATCTTCAACTGATCACGTTGCGAGAACAGCTCAAGCCGTTTGTGAAAAATTCTGGCCCCAGTCGACCGGCCGTCAATGCTCGCGAGAACGAAGAGTTGTTTGAACCTGTCGCCGCGCGGTTTGTGAGGTTTACAATTGAACAGACCAACGCGTCACAGCCATGTATCGACGAACTGGAAATCTTCAGCGGCACAACCAACGTGGCTCTCGCATCGACCGGTGCCAAGGCGACGTGTTCCAGTGCACTGCCAGGTTACGACATCCACAAGCTGGAACACATCAACGACGGCCGCCTTGGAAATGCTCGCAGCTGGATTTCGAATGAAGACGGACGTGGATGGGTTCAGATTGAACTGCCTAACATCGCCAACATCCAGCGCATCGTGTGGGCTCGCGATCGAGACGGAAACTTTGGTGATCGAATCGCGACGAAGTACAAAATCGAAGTTGCGGTCGAGTCAGATCAGTGGAAGCAAGTCACATCTTCGGCAGATCGACTGCCGTTTACCGGGGCCGCGGCGTCTCAACCAGAATACGATTTCGCAAAGTTCCCGAATGACGAAGCGGAACGAGGCCGAGGGCTTCTAAAACAACTGCAACAGAGCGAACAACGCAAGTCGCAGTTGCAGGCATCGGCCACCGTTTATGCGGGAACGTTTCAGCAGCCCGGCCCAACGTATCGACTCTTTCGCGGTGAGCCGACAGCCCAGCGCGAACAGGTTGAACCGGGCACCGTCGCCGCGTTGGGAAAGCTGGCCATTTCTGAAGCGACTCCGGAGCAACAACGACGCTTGGCTCTGGCGGACTGGATTGCATCAAAGGAAAATCCGCTGACCGCAAGAGTCATCGTGAATCGTCTGTGGCAGTTTCATATGGGCAAGGGACTTGTGGCAACACCCAGCGACTTCGGGAAAGCCGGTGTCGCGCCGACTCATCCGGAACTGCTCGACTGGCTCGCCAGGCAACTGATGGACCACAACTGGTCGTTGAAGCACGTGCATCGGCTAATCTTAAATTCGGCAACATACCGTCAATGCAGCGCGCCTCGCGAGGATGCTCTTCAGGCCGACGGAGCGACAGAATGGTGGTGGCGATTTCCTCCGCGACGACTGGAAGCGGAGCCCATGCGTGACAGTATTCTGGCGGTGACCGGCGTATTGGATGATCGCATGTATGGCCCCGGATTCAGTGGCTTTCAGGTCCAACTCGAAAACGTCCGCCATTACTTTCCAAAGAAGACGTACGGTCCGGACGACTGGCGTCGCATGATCTATATGGCGAAAGTCCGACTGGAAAAAGAATCCGTCTTCGGAGTCTTCGACTGCCCCGACGCGGCAACTTCCGTCCCCAAACGCAGCCGTTCGACGACGCCACTTCAGGCTCTGAACCTGTTCAACAGCCCCTTCATGCTCCAGCAGGCTGAGCTCTTTGCCGATCGCCTGCGTCGCGACTGTGGAGACGATCTATCAAAGCAGGTCATTCGCGCCTTCTGGCTCTGCGGCAGTCGTGAACCTCAACCCGCTGAAGTGGAAGAATCCGCGGAATTCATCGCCGCCGAAGGCCTCCCAGCCTTCTGCCGTGCCATGCTGAATTGCAATGAGTTCGTGTTTTTACAGTAGCCCGTTGTCACATCCGAACAAGCAGGCCGAAGATTCATGTCGGATGGGAATTGGATGGGCAATACAACACATCTCAGCGTAGAATGCTCGGCTGTACAAATCAGTCGATGATCCTGCAGAGCGATCATTCATGTAAGATGGCATAGGTGGATGTTCTTCCGATTCACAAGTTTTCAAGGGACATCCCCAGCCCGCATGGGATCACAAAATGGTAGAAAAAAACAAACCCTTAAGACAATCAACGCTGCGTTTGATGCCGCCGGGGGTGACGCTGCGCCGAGTGATTGACGGGTGCACCAGTCGCGTGATGAGTCTGGCCATCGATCCGTCTGGGGGACTGATTGCAAGTGGACACGAAGATGGCATAGTCAATCTGTGGGAGATGAATACCGGCGAACTGCTCCATGCGATCAACACCCACGGCACCGACGTCACAGGGATCGCCTTTGATCCCTCTGGCAAGACGCTGGCAACAGGAGGCAAGCTATGGCAGGCTAACAGTGGCGAACTTCTCCACTCTTTCGAAGGCCCCAGCCGTGGAGCCCGCTGTATCGCTTTTGATCCCTCGGGTGCGACGCTTGCAGGCGGGGGGTTCGATGGTGTTGACTTGTGGGACGTAGCAAGTGGTGAGCGTCTTTTTCAAAGCGAAGGCCGCCCCCGTCATTACTCTAGCCTTGCTTTTGATCCCTTCGGCAAGACACTTGCAGCCGCTGGCGACAGTGTAGTCGAGCTTTGGGAGGCAACAAGCGGCAAACAGCTTCACACGCTCGAGCAGGAGTCATTAGGAGTCTACGGCGTCGCTTTTGATCCCTCAGGCACAATACTGGCCGTTGGTGGCGATCATGGCTCCGTTCTGCTTTTGGATGCGAAAAATGGCAAGCTGCTGCGCACACTGGAAGGACACACGTCCGCCGTTGATATCGTTGCTTTTTCCCCGAACGGTCGATTGCTGGCATCGAAGAGCAATGACGACACAATCCGGCTGTGGAACTGCGACGCGTGGGAGACAGTCGCCGTTATTTCGGTCCCGAAAATGCATAATATCTGGATCCCCTCGCTCGCCTTTCATCCCTCTATGCCTCTGCTTGCAACCGCAGGTTCACCACATGACGCACCCGAAGATGAGCGAGGTCGCCAGATCCATCTCTACGAACTTGACTACGATGTGCTGTTTGAGAGTAAGACTCGCACGAAGTCTGCAACGAATTCCACCGCGGTTGGCGGAGAGGCAATCCCAAAAACGGTCCATTCCACAACCGCCAAGATTGTACTCGTTGGCGATTCGGGCGTGGGCAAGACCGGCCTTGGCTGGCGGCTGGCTCATGGCGAATACCGCGAGCACGACTCAACCCACGGACAGCAGTTCTGGGTGCTCGATCAATTAACGACGACTCGCAAGGACGGTACGCTTTGCGAGGCTGTGTTGTGGGATCTTGCAGGTCAACCGGATTACCGATTGATCCATGCTCTTTCGATCCAAGACGCGGACCTCGCATTGATTCTGTTTGACCCAACCAACAGCCGCGACCCGCTTGGAAGTGCCGAATACTGGCTGCGTCAGCTTCCCGTCGATTGCCCGAAGATACTTATTGCAGCCAGGGTGGATCGAGGACACCCGGTTCTCACAGACGACGAACTGGCAACTTTTTGCAGGCGGAAGGGAATTGCCGGAGGCTGGATTGCCACCAGTGCCCGCGAAGATGCGGGGCTGGAAGAATTGACAGAACGAATGAAGCATGCAATTCCGTGGGACGACATGCCAGTCGTCTCGACCGATGCTGTCTTCAAACGGATCAAGGATTTTGTTTTGGGCCTGAAAGAAAGTCGCACTCGGAAGCAGGTGATTTTCACGGCCACGGAGCTGCATGTTGCCATTGCCAAACAATTAAAACGACGTGTCTGGACGGAATCAATTTCGGCGGTCATCACCGCAGTCGGTGAGATTCAAATCTTAGCAGCGATTCGAAATCTCAGCAGCCAGGGATTCGTTCGAATGTTGACTCTGTCTTCCGGCGAAGAACGCATCCTGCTCGTGCCCGAACTGATGAATAACCTTGCTGCGTCAATTGTGTTGGAAGCTCGACGCAATCCGCGTGGGTTGGGAGCCGTGGAAGAAAGCCGCCTGTTCGACAATAGTTACGGCTTTCGGGAGCTGGAAAAGCTTTCCGAGGGAGATAAGGCTTTGCTGCTGGACGGCACTATTGAAGCCTTTCTCTCCGATCGCCTAAGCTATCGGTGCTTCCGCGAGCATGCCGGCGAGGTCAAATTGCTGATCTTCCCCGACATGATGAACCTCAAGAAACCACAACGGGACGACCTGATCACCGAGAATGGAGCGTCCTACATCCTGACAGGATCGACCGAAAATACCTTCGCGGGATTGGTTGTCCTGCTGGGATATACAAACCTGTTCGTCCGCACAGACC
>JBDNHX010000483.1:0-19971 GCA_041688565.1 Planctomycetaceae bacterium | reverse complement strand
GGCATGATTGCCACGAAAAAGTAAAGTGCGTGGATTACTGCATCCGCGTCAGGCGGGCAGTTTAGCACTCTTTTACGGGGTTTGAAGTGTTATGTCATTGAAGTCATCTCGACAGCAACTAGGGCCGCTTCGATGCCGTGTCATTGACGCACTGCCGATCGGCGGCAATCCCGAGCGTCTTATCATTCTGAACCACGGATTTGGTGCGTCCGGCGATGATCTGGCAGATTTTGGTCCGATGCTGATCGAATCGAGCGACGAAATCGCCCGGTCCTGCCGGTTTGTTTTTCCTGAGGCCCCGATTGATCTGGGGCCGATGGGAATGCCGGGCGGGCGGGCCTGGTGGCCAATTAATATGGCACGTCTGGCAGAGATGAATGAAACACAGGACTTCGACCAGCTGACTCAGCTGGAACCGCCGGGGATGAAGGAAGCCTGTGCGATGTTGGGTGAAACCATCAAGGCAGCTCTTGCGGCGGCTGGTCTGGACGCATCGAAGCTGGTGCTGGGTGGATTTTCTCAGGGGGCAATGGTGAGTACCTGCGTGACGCTCACAGAACGCTTGAACCCATTGCTGCTGGTTCTTTTCTCGGGTACGTTGTTGAACCGGACAGAGTGGCAGCGACTGGCGAACGAACATCCTGGTTGCGATGTTCTGCAGTCTCATGGCCGTCAGGATCCGGTCCTTCCGTTTGCTCCGGCAGTTCAGCTCCGCGACATGCTGACTGAATCCGGTTTCAAGATGGAATTTATTGAGTTCAACGGGTCGCACACGATTCCGATGAACGTCATGCAGCGACTTCAGGCAAGGCTGGAAAAATAGCAAGGTTTGAGCAGCATGCGCCTGCGTTCGATTCACGCACCCCATGATAAAAAAATAGGATTGGGAAAAATCGCCTTCCAGCATTTGGCGGATTCTGCTACTTCTAGGGCACATGCGCCGTTCATGCGCTCCGCGGGAGGTGGAGCAAGTCCAGGATTGTCCCGGCGCGGGAAGGGATTCCCATGCAAAGCTCATTATGGAAGCTGCTAACAGCGGCTGGTATTGTTGGTATTGGCACAGTGGTCGTTCTGGAAGTCCAGAACCGGCTCCCTGTCCGCAATGTTTCGACGAGCGCCGTTGGCGTTCAGTCGACAGGAAACGAGATCAGCGTTACTCCTGATGCGGCGACGGAGTTTGATGAAGCTGTGACGGCTGGATCACGCGCCGGACACACAGATCCGGCTTCGTTCGACGCGCCCGGCGTGGGTTCCGGGAAACCGGCTCCTCCGGCCGACAATGCTCAGTTTTTTGGTGCCAACCAGGACAGTCATGCGGGCCATGAAGAACCGGCGGAGGACGGCAGTCCGTTTGCATCCATGCTGGATGAGCCTCCCGAAGAAACAGAGCCGCTGGTTGCCATGGGCGACGGAAGTTTCGAAGCCGCGGCGCCTCAGAACACCGCTCGTGAAAAAATCGTCCCCGCAAGATCGGCAAGTTTCCGCTCCGAAAATGCCGACTTTACAGAGCCTGTTCCGGCCGATGCGCCCGAAACCCTTGCTGACATTCATAGTGGTGCTGGGACGGATAACGATCAAGTGGTTCCGTTTCCTTTGGAAGGAAATCCATCGCCGCGTTCCGCGGTGACCGCTTCACAGCCAGCCGCGGTGGCATCTGTCATTGCAAAACCGGCTGAAAAAACCACGATGATGTTTTTCCCGAACGGCTCCGGCTCGGCGAATAATTCCGCGAAATGTCCAGAGCCCCAGCCTCAGCCAGTACCGCCCGCGTCGACGCCAAAACCTGTGGCCGCTGCGACAGGTGAGGTGGCAAGAACTGCAAAGCCAACGGCCCCACCTGCGTTGGCTCCTGTTCCTGCGGAGATGCCGTTGCAGACAGTTCAACGCACATCGGTTACGGTTGATGAACCTGCGATGTTTGGCCCGGAATCAGACTCCGATCTGCTGGAATCTCCACGTGGATCGCCGAACGGTCCTCGCAATGAGCCCGCGCTGGAGGCGATTCCGTTCGAAGATGACTCCGCCCCTGTCCAGCCGCGACCGCAGCGCCCATCATCCGGCCAGCCGCCTCGCTCGACCAACCCTGCGACTGAAGAGCCACAACTTGATTTCTTTAATGAAGACAACCCTGGCACTGCTCCGCGCACTCCACGAACTCAGGACTTGCCGGACGAAGAGCCGCAGACCCTGCCGTTCATGCCGGAAGAGTCTGATTCAAACGGCGAGCCGTTCAGACCTGATTCCAGTCCAGCTCGCCCGCGCCCTGCGGATCCAGAGCCGGAATTCCCGCGCCCTCGCTTTCCCAACAATACTCCGGACGAAAACGATACTCCGTCTCCGTTTGAGCCTGATGGTTCGTTGCCTGACCGCACGTTGCCTCGTCGTGGTGATGGAGAAGTGTTGCCGCTGCCTTCTGCCGACGATTTGCCGGCCCGCCCCAATCGCTCAGACCGCGACCTGCCGACTCGGCGATCGAACGGTGAAGCCGGAGGTACCGTCTCGGAAGTGATGCGACCGCAGTTGACGATTCAGAAGCGGGCACCAGAAACGGCGACGGTCGGTGTGTCACACGATTACACAATCGTTGTCACAAACGAAGGTGCTTCTTCCGCTTTCGATGTGCTTGTGGAAGATGAACTGGGTGGTGCGGCCGAGTACGTTCAGTCTAAACCACCGGCGGTGTTTAATCGCCAGTCTGAACAACTCGTGTGGAACTTCCCGGAGCTGCGTTCCGGCGAAAAAAAAGAAATCGTCGTTCGAATCAAGCCCTCTGGCGAAGGCACTCTGGACGGTGTTGCCACGGTGCGATTCAAGGCTCAGGTCAAGTCGGCGACTGTGATCACAGCGCCCCGACTTGAGCTGGAATTGACGGGCCCAGGCGAAGTCAAAGTGGGCGATGAAGTTCAGCTGACTTATACCATTCGCAATCGCGGCTCGGGCGACGCGGCCAACGTCGTGCTTCGAAGTGTTCTGCCGCCCGGTCTGAAACATCCGGAAGGCGGCGATCTGGAGTACGAGATCGAAAATCTGCCGGCCGGTGACAACGAAGAAGTCGAACTGACTGTCGTGGCCGCTGAGCCTGGGGAACTGATCCTCGTGTCCGCAGAAGTTACTTCGTCTGGCGTTTCGGCTGCCAAGGCCCGCACAGAGATCGAAGTCGTGGGTGCTCAGCTGACACTTGAGCGGCTCGGTCCGGAGCGACGATTCGTCGGCCGACCTGCAACTTATCAGAACATCGTGACCAACGAATCAAAGTTCGAAGCCATCAATGCGACGGTTGTCGAACAGCTCCCGGAGGGAATGCGGTTTGTCTCGGCCAGCAATGGCGGAGAATACAATCCGGACACGCGCCGCATTCGCTGGACACTTTCACGCCTCGCGTCAGGCAAACAGTCGGTGCTTGAGGTGCAGCTTGTTCCTGAAGAAGCCGGTCAGATGGAGACCATGGTTGAAGTCACGGAGAATGCCGGCTTCAGAACGCCGCTGACAGAGAACACGGTTGTGACTGTCGAAGATATCCACAATGTGACTGCCAACATCAGTCGGCAGGACGAACCTGTGGCGATCGGCGCTCGGTTTGGATTTACGGTGACCATCGACAACCGCGGCACAGCGGTCGCCAAGAATATCGAGCTCTCCGTGAAGGTCCCGCAGGAACTGAAAATCCTCGCGGCAGGCACACGCGACGTTCCGGGTAAGCTGTTCCCTGGAAACCTCGTAAAATACACGGGTGTTCCGGAGATCGCACCCAACGGTCAGATGACTTTTCAGCTGACTCTGCAGGGCGAAGCGCCGATCCGGAATGCAAGCGTTCAGGCGTTCCTGAAGTGCGACGAAATGGCAGAAGCTTTGATCGTTTCAGGATCGGTCACCGTATTTGACGATCGGCCCTGATTAAAATTGCTCGTTTTCCTCCGGGCATGCATCCTGGCAGGATCCTGACTAGAATGTTGCGTGCCTGTCGCTAAAACGACAGGCACGCTGCTTTTGAAAACATTCGAGTACCGAGGGTCCGCTCGTGATCACCTGCCATTTGTTCTCACGCCGATTTGCAGAAATCGCTGTCACTCTTCTGGCCACAGTCTGGCTGCTGCCACACGGCCTTGCTCAGCCGCCCGTCGCGCCGGACATTACTGAGTCCAATCCGGCCGAAGCACAAACGCTGGAAGCCGGCTACCTGAGCCGCCCTCGTCAGCTGACCTTCGAAGGTCGCCGCGCCGGAGAAAGCTACTTCAGCGCCGATGGTCGGAAGATGATTTTCCAGAGCGAACGTGAGCCCGGAAATCCGTTCTTCCAGATTTATCTGATGGATCTGGAAACCGGAGATACCGAACGCGTTTCGCCGGGCAAAGGCAAAACAACCTGTGCATGGATTCATCCGAACGGAGAAAAGGTTCTCTTCGCGTCGACTCAGGATGACCCTGCCGCCGAACAGGAACAGAAAGACGAACTGGAACTGCGCGCTTCCGGAAAAGAACGACGGTACTCCTGGGATTACGACGAATTCTATGAAATCTACGAGTACGAACTGGCCGCAAAAACTTATCGCCGATTGACCAACGCAAAGGGCTACGACGCGGAGGGCTCCTGGTCCCCCGATGGCTCACTGATCGCTTTCGCCTCCAATCGCTCGGCTTACGAAGAACAGCTCAATGAGGACCAGCGCAAAGCATTTGAGCTCGATCCGGCGTGGGCCAATGAAATTTATGTGATGAAGCCCGATGGCTCTGATGTGAAGCGACTGACGACTTATCCAGGCTATGACGGCGGTCCGTTTTTCAGTGCCGACGGGAAGAAAATCTGCTGGCGTCGCTTTTCTGAAAATGGCGCTACGGCTGAAATCATGACAATGAACATCGACGGCAGTGACCAGCAGCAGCTGACTCATCTGGAGGCCATGTCATGGGCTCCGTATTATCATCCGAGCGGCCAGTATCTGATCTTCACCACCAACAGACACGGCTTTGCCAACTTCGAACTTTATATGGTCGACGCTGCGGGCAAGCACGAGCCGGTGCGAGTGACTCATACCCCCGGATTCGACGGCCTGCCTGTTTTCAGCCCGAATGGGGAACAGCTGGCGTGGACAACAAATCGGACGAACAACAACCAGTCGCAGATTTTTCTGGCCGAATGGAATCATGCCAAAGCTCTGGAACAACTGGGACTAAGCGATTCGGCCACCAGCGTTGCAGCAGCCCCGGGCAAAGCTCCAGTGATGGCGCAGGCCCCCGCGGCACGCGGTGACTTTGCGCCAGCGGACGCAGTTGGGCATGTCGAATACCTGTGCCGCCCGCAGCTGGGCGGACGCCTGACGGGAACCAAAGGCGAACAGCTGGCAACCAACTATGTGGCTCTGCATTTTGAAACGATCGGCCTGCTCCCGGCTGGCGACAATGAAACCTATTTCCAGGAGTTCGAGTTCACCTCCGGCGTTTCTGCCGGGCCAGAAAACACCGTCACGGTCGACGGTGAATCACTGACTCTGGAAACAGACTGGAGACCAGTCGCATTTTCAACGTCCAAAAAAGTGGACGCTTCAGAAGTCATTTTCGCGGGCTACGGGCTGCGAGGTCCGGCGGGGGAGGGCGTTGAAGAATATGATTCGTTTGTGCATCTGGACGTGAAAGACAAATGGGTCGTCTCGTTCCGCTTCATGCCCGAAAATTTTACTCCCGAACAACGCCAGCACTTCAGCCGCTATTCCAGCCTGCGGTTCAAGGCGATGCAGGCCCGCGACATGGGCGCACGTGGTTTGATCATCGTCAGCGGTCCGACATCAGGGGTCAAAGAACAGCTGGTCCCGCTTCAGTTTGATGGCTCACTTGCGGGTTCCGGTCTGCCGGTCATCAGCGTGTCCGATGCGATTGCGACTCAGTGGTTTTCCGAGCGAAAGAAAGATCTGAAGACAATTCAGGAGAAGATGGATTCCGGAGAACCGGCCATGGGCTTCCCTCTGGATGGGCTCAAGGTGGCTGCCAATATTGAAATCTTGCAGGAGAAGAAGAAAGGCCGAAATGTTCTGGGCCGCCTGCAGGTCAATGAAGAACAGGCCGGCCAGATTGTCGTTGTCGGTGCGCATGTGGACCACCTGGGAACCGGCTCCAGTGGCAATTCACTGGCTCGCGGCGACGAACCATCAAACATCCACTTTGGAGCCGACGACAATGCATCCGGCGTGTCGGCGATGATGCAGATCGCAGAAGCGATGGCTCGCGCCAAAGACTCGGGAAATCTTGTGGGACAGCGAGACGTTGTCTTTGCCGCCTGGTCGGGCGAAGAAATTGGCCTGCTCGGGTCCAGCCATTATGTGAAGAACCTGGAGACTCTGTTTTCGCAGCACGCGGCTGCCGTCGGTGGCGAATCGACTCCCGAAACGCCAGCCGAGCCCGAGGCCGAGCCCGTTAAGCCAGATGACAGCCAACCGGCCGAGAAGAAAAACGAAGACCAGACCGGGCCGAATACAGGTGGTCTGAATCTTTATATCGCCGCGTGTCTGAACATGGACATGGTTGGCCGCCTTCAGGAAAAACTGGTTCTGCAAGGAACCGGTTCGTCTGCTGGATGGCAGAAGATTGTTGAACAGGCCAACGTTCCGCTGGGACTGTCGTTGTCTCTGCAGGACGACAGCTACATTCCCACCGACGCGAGTGTTTTCTTCATGCACGGCGTGCCCATCCTGTCGGCCTTCACTGGCAACCACAGCGACTACCACACGCCTCGCGACACACCCGAAAAGCTGAACTACGAAGGCATCTCTAAAGTTGCCCGACTGATGATGCTGGTCTGCCGACAGTTGATTTCCGATGAGCGTCCGCCGCAGTATGTGGCTCAGGAACGACCGAAGGACGGACAGCGGCGAGCCTCATTGCGAGCGTACCTCGGCACGGTGCCCGATTATGCCCAGACCGATGTGAAAGGCGTCCTGCTGTCTGGAGTGGCCAAAGGTGGCCCGGCGGACAAGGCCGGAGTCAAGGGCGGCGACATGATCGTAAAGCTGGCGGGCAAGGCGATCGAAAACATCTACGACTACACCTATGCCATTGAAGCACTCAAAGCGGGCCAGGAAGTCGAACTGATCGTGACTCGTGCGGGCAAAGAAGTGATCGTAACGGTGACTCCGGGATCGCGGGACTGATCGTCGTAAAGTGCCGACGTGGGCATGGATCGCATGTCTTCACTAATTCTTAATGAAGCCTTCATCTTTTTCACACAACTCAGTCTGCAGAATGGCGTGCCTGATCGATTTCAGGAAGGTCATTTTTTTCTGATGTGAGTAGGAGTGAAACACAAATGTTGCTTCTGGAGACCATTCGTAAATCCGCGTTCCGCCGGCAACTTTCGGAAGCAGACAGTGAACGGGGCTGTCAAAGCTCAGTCGGTGCCCAAATGTCGAAGCGGAACAGCTTTCAAAATGACGGCATTGATTTTCTTGCCTCGTTGCGACGACAGAAAGATGCGGATCTACCGACAGAAGACGAAGAGTGACGGCGTGCTTGCCGAACGTCCAATCAGCCAATGATCTCGCGTCGGTGATTGACGTAGTCCCAGACGACATAGCGGTCGAGATCTTTGCCGGCCGTAAAGAAAACGCGTCCGCCCGTGCTTTCAGCCAGTCGATGCGCGAACTGCACGTCCTCGTGAGACTGCGACCAGCTGGGCAGCAGAAAGATGTTGATCGTGATTCCTTCACGCTTGCACAGCATCCCTTCCCGCTTCGTCGCTTCCTCTGTTTTTGGATCGGGCGGATACAGCATGTAAAGCAGGCTGCCCTCAAAGTGAGCCGTTGGCAGGCCGTCGGTGATCAGAATCACCTGACGATTCGGAGTGTCCTGCACGGACAGCATCTGGCGAGCCAGCTGAAGACCATGCTGAATGTTTGTGAAATGCGGCGGGATATGAATCTCGGTCACATCTTCACGGCTCATGTCGGCTCGCAGTCGCACGACCGGGCTGGTGATTGTCGGGATCTTCGGCATCAGCGACATCAGCTCCCCCGGTGCCACAACTTTGGCAAACGTGTGCATGTCGATGAACTTCAGAAAGTCGCCAGGGAACTCGGACGTGATCAATCCATTTAAGGCGAGTGCCATCCGCTTGACGTTCACATACTGACCGTCGTAACGCATGGATCCGCTCATATCCATCAGCACCATGGTCGCGCACCGAGGATTGTTGCGAGACCTGTGGATTTCAATATCGCGTTGCTGCAACTGCAGCGGACGCGTATCGCCCTGACGCAGCATGGCATTGATCAGCGTGGCCGGAATATCCATCTGGGCGACCGAATCACCAAACTCGTACGGCTTTGTGCGCTGCATCTCCACAACGCCTTCGCCTTCAATCGGTCCCTGATGCCGACCCGATCGGGAGGCTTTCAGGCCACTGAAGATCGTCTGCAGTAACCGGCCCTGAAACAGCTTATACGCTTTGGGAGACAGCTGAACTTTTCCATCTTGGTTCGTCAGTCCCTGCTTCTCCATCATGTCTTTCATGTACTGCTGAATCTGTTCCTGAAACTTGTTCAGATTGGCAACAGCTTCCGGATCAGCGAACTCACTGAGTTCTTCCAGATCAATCACAGCCAGCTGAGCCGTCTGCTTTGCCTCGTCTAGCTGCTTCAGCAGTTCGTCGATCTTTTTCAGTTCCTGAAGGATTTCCAGAGCCTCGGGAACCGTCATCGACTTGTCGCCGGTGAAATTGTATTTCGCCGCCAGATGATCGACCTGATACTTGTCGCCGAGTGTCTCCATCAGACTGACCAGCTTCGATGCAAAGTCCGGATCTGTCCGCTCGGCGCGGTACCACAGACTTTCCATGGCATAAATCTGTTCTTCTTTCACAGCCTGCCAGAACGTTTTCGAATACTTGCCGGGCGGTTTTGCCTGTTTCACACCGTCGGCAAACTGACGAACGGCTTTCTTCTGAACAGATTTCGTTTCGTAGGTGCTGAGGATCTTGTCTTTGCGTTCCTGCAGCATCCGCATCATCGCATCAAGGCTCGGCCCCAGTCCGGCAAACTGTCCGGGGTCCAGCCGGATCGCGTTGGCAAGCTCTTCTTCCGTGAACTCCCGCATGGAACCGTACGCCAGCATGTGCTCAAAGGCGGGCGACACCAAATCGGGTGGTGGAGCCCCGGGCGATGGAATCGAGCGAGGATCGTACTGCTGGTAGGTATGGATGACTCCGCCACGGTGCTGTGACGGGTTTCCGGCGTTTGAATCAGACATGAACTGCACTTTCAGCAGAAGCGTTTACGGCCAGCATTTGAGCCGATGCCGCCAGAGGATGTCTGCCGACTCTGTGATTATTCGTTCTCCGGCGTTCCTGGCAACCAACTTTTACTCACTCGGCGCGCAGACTTTCGTCTGCCGGAGTCATTCTTTACGATACACGACATGTGAATCAGAGTCCCCGCAACTGACTTCTGACACACTACAGAAGCAAATTTCTCAAGCGGCACGCTGATTTGTCGGTTGGCCCCGACCCTGATAAGACCTGAAACGGGAGCTGTGAATTATGGACCAGGACGAAATCCTGATGGACGCTGAAGAGCGCATGGAGAAGGCTGTCAATGTACTTGGCAACTCCCTGAAGGGGATTCGTACAGGGCGTGCTAACCCCGGGCTGGTGGATTCGGTGCGAGTCGAGTACTACGGATCGCCAACACCGCTGAAGCAAATTGCCAACATCAGCGTTCCAGAGCCGCAGCAGATCATGATTCGCCCTTTTGACACCAGCAGCCTGGACGCCATTTCAAGGGCGATTATTGGCAGCGAACTGGGGATGGTGCCGAACAACGATGGACGCGTGATTCGCCTGAACGTTCCTCCGCTGTCCACAGAACGCCGTAAACAAATGACCGGCCGAATTAAGGAACTGGCCGAAGAAGCACGCGTGGCCATTCGTAACGTGCGTCGCGATGCCAACAAACACGCAGACACCTCCGAGAAGGAGAAAACCCTCTCCGAAGACGACTGCAAGCATACCAAGGATCAGGTTCAGGAACTGACAAAGAAGTACGAAGGCCTGGTCAACGATCGAGCAGCGTCCAAAGAAAAGGAAGTGATGGAGAACTGAGCCGTTCCGTCTCGACAGGAAACCGGCCTCATCGACGCTCAATTTCAGGCAAGCGACTTAAACGCCTGAAAAAACTGGGACTGGCTCCTGTATCTTGCGGAAAATACTTAGAAAAATGACGTAGGAAGGGTGCCTGTCCCACTTTTGTTAGAGCCTTTTAGAAGGCCAGCGGCAGAAACGAGAAAAGGCTGAGCGACAATCAAAGTCGCTCAGCCTTTTTCGTTAATCAGATCAGATCAGTTGTCAGAGACTGACTAGTTCAGGATCTTCTCGGTGTCTTTCAAAACCTTGGCGATCGCTTCTGCATCCAGTTCGCCATCAGCAAAGGCGTAGTTGACCTTCACGTTGGAATCGACCCACATCATGACAGTGACGTTGGCCTTTTCATTGATCTTGTACTTGGCTGGACCAACAGCATTTTCGAATACTGTCAGTGGAGTGTGCTTGATCTTCTGCTCTTCAGCAGCCTTCTTCAGTGCGGCTTCCTGAGCATCTGGATCGTCAGACAGAACAGTCACAAACGCTGCCATCTTCTTGTCTTCTGAATTCTTGGCAACGATTGCGTCAACTTCCTTTACCAGCTTGGCAGTGTTTTCGTCCATCTTGCGCACGAAGATACTGACAACCGGGCGAGCGCCATACTGGCAGCGGTAACAAAGCTTCTCGCCAGCCGATGGGCCGGTGATGTCCGTTACATTGAAGGCTGCCGGATAGTCGTCAACCTGCAGGCCGGACTTGATATCAGCAGCAACAACGAACTGAGTGGTGGCCAGAGCCATCATGAAAAACGCAACAAACTTCCTCATGCTCAGAAACTCCCTGAATGAAACAACTCTAAAACCGGAGTCTCTCAACACACTGAGAGAATCCCCTTTTCGGCCATGCCTGATGCCAAAAATTCAGCATCAAACCGGGCCGTCTCAATGGCAGCATTATTCGGCCTCAGCCGTCAAACGTCTAACGGTTTCCAGTACTTTTCTGCAGTCCTGTTCCGCATCGACGGTTGTGTCTTTCCTGATAATACGCCCATCTTTCCCAATGATAAAAGTCCAGCGACTCGCTGTCACGCCTCTTGTGAGCGTTTGCTCCACGCCTTCAACCATTCGCGTGATGGTGTCGCCCGTACGAACAGGCACACCAAAGGCCTCAGCAACTTTTCCCTCTTCATCTGAAATCAATGGGAAGTTCAGCGAATGGACTCTGCTGAACAGCTCATGTGTCCCAGGGGAATCGCCACTGATGCCCACAACTTCCACATCCGCCTCTTCCAGTTCGGTCATACGATCTCGAAATGAACAGGCCTGACGAGTACACCCGTTTGTAAAGTCAGCTGGGTAAAAGTACACAACGACAAACTTTTTTCCAAAGTGCTCGTCGGATTTCCACATCCCGCCAGAAAATGTCCGCGCCTCAAACGACGGCGCAAGGTCGCCTTCGGTCAGAGTCACCTCAGCCGCACCAGCGAACCCAGGAGATGCCGTACAAAGCAGAATGCAAAACGCAACAATGCCACGCATGAAAAAACTCCGGAATCGAATTAAGGCAATTCGATCATGGCGTCGCTCCATCAACGCACGAATTCACTGAAAATACACAGGGACAGAGAACAGCCGGAATTGCTGCCGCATCCGCTGCGGAACGGCTCCGCACGAGCAGCTTGAGTTCATTATGGGCAGGTTTTGAGGCGGGCAATATTTCCGGAGGGTGGCACATGCAGGCGTGCCGTCGGTTCACCGGCTTAGCATAGGCAGGCCATCTGTGTCCGTCAAACGCTGAACCAGACGCGCTTGGAGAATTAACGAACATCCCCGTGCTGGCGGGTTGTTGATTTAATCGTTTTGAAAACGCGAATCGTCGTGGCGGAAGCCGCCAAGCTTTTGGAATATTTGCCTTTCACTGGCAGTCAACCGAAACGCTTGGCGCGTTCCGCTCCAAAGTGACCGCCATTGTGCCAGCTGCCTCCGGTAAAAAAACTGGTTTCGTTGGCGAGATTGTTCAGCCGGATCACTCAAACACACGCAGCGGCTGGTTCCTCAGACCGGGTGGCCCATTCAATGGCATCAAAATGCGTGGCTTGAACTTCCGACAAATCAGAACCGCTTCACCTGCCGTTCGAGTTTCGTGGGAAGAACCTTCCGGTGGTTTTCATGTGGTCTCCGTACTGCTGGCCGAAACGCTCAATCAGCATTTTTTCTTCCTTTGGCGTGCGGTTAGCCAGCAATCCCAGTGAGAATATCCAACCAGCGAAACCACGCTGGCAACGGAAATGTCGCCCATTCCACGGACGATGGACAGACCACATAGGCAAGTGTGGCAATGAAAAGACACAGCCCCGACAGTCGAAGCACAGCGGCGAACAAGTAGCCCTCGTCTTTTCGAGCGATCTTCTCGCCGGAGGCTGCCGCCTGAACCCGGTGGTAAGCGGTAATAGCGACCGTGAGAACCATCACGACGACAACGGCGATGCGAAATGGATTCTCGGAAGTCATTCTTGTTTCGACAATTCAACGAACTGGCCGGGCCTGACGTGTCGCTTGATGACATCAGGCGGAATCCGGAAGTTGTCAGGATTCTCAGCGTGCATTGCAGCGTTGTAAGAAGCTCGTCAGGAGGGTTTTCAGGAAGATCGGTGAACAGATTACTGGTCATCGGCCCGAACCTGATCGACAGCCGGTCGATTTGATCTTCCACGGTAAAATGACGAAATGACGGGGCAGAACGAACATTAGCAAGCCAATCGGCGGGAACAACCACGGGATCAGCGGCTCACTTTTCAAGACCAATCCAAGCACACTGAAAACGATGGCGGGGATATCGAGCAGCAGGCAGAGCGGTGCATGTTGAACATGTCTGTAAGAAGATTTGTGACTCATGTGATCTCATTCTGCTTCTGCTTCTTTACGAAGTCGTTGTTTTGTTGATTCGGGCAGTTCTCTCCAGTCTTGTCCTTTCCGGCCTGCCGCTATTGCCCACAGCAGATTCAAACTTGCTTTTGGCTGTCGCTGCTTGACCAGTTGGTATGCGGCAACAGAACCAATCTGTTCCAGATCCGCAATCGTGGTGATTCCGGCATCACGCAGCCATTGGCTGCTTTTGGGGCCAAGGTTGGGGAGTGATTCTATCGGAATCGTCATGGCTTTGCTTTCCCGAATACTACGATCTTCACCAGCCTCGGCACATCCTGATCAAGCAGATCGCCTTCAATGACAGTGACGTTCAAAGAAAGTTCCTCGTGTTGTTCGTGCCGCTTCTGCCACCAGCAAACTCAACCGATTACTTTCGGTGTTTGCAGTATCCCTTTGATTTTTCAACGGAAACTTTGTTCTCCAGATCGACATCGTTTGAACTGCTCCTGTTGCCCCATCCGAAGATCTTCTCGAACAGCGGCAGCAGCGGATTGGTCTGAAGACTCTTCTGGAAATAGACCTCGTGCTCCTTCTCCTTTATCCCCATTTCGTACAACACGGCGTCGTGTTCAGTGATTCCGATTTCGTTGAAATATCGCATCATGATGAAGTACTCGCAGACGTTGCCGCTTTCGAGGCGTCCTGCAAAGTAGTACGGCATGAACCAGCCGATGACGTAGCAACTGGCAGAGATGATCCTGCCAATAATGTGATATTTGATTTCGTAGTATCGTGACGGCGAAATGTCATATTGCCGCATGATGGCAAGGACGGTTTCCCGGTGCTGCCACTCATCGATTTCGATTTGCTTGATCGCGATTTTCTCGTTCACGTTCTTCACTGAGCCAGCATGGCCGATATACGCAAAGGCGGCTGCTTTCTCCGCTGAGTAAGCCAGTTGAAGAAGCTTCACGAGTTTCGGATGCTGAATGTTCACTGAGCAGCTCCATGGTGTCACGATCGAAGAGTCTCTAACATACGCTCCGGGTTCGCGTCGTGTCGAGCGTGGTCGAGATGCAAGGAAGACCGGCGAGGCGACAAATGTCGTCCAGTAACGATGATGCAGCAGATCGCCGTCGAATTGCTAGTTCAGCATGTTTCGGAATCGCTCCCGTAGCAAAGCCTTTGCTTTAGACTCAGTGATGTTCATACAGGGCGCTGCGATCATTTCCTCTTTCCCCTTCTCCATTTTTCCGAGGGATGACGGGCATTTGCGAATGCAGTGGGCGGCTATTGTGGAGTGAAGATCCGGGGAGTGCTGGCATCGATCAGGCGTCTGGCATTGACCAAATGGTCACTTTTCAGCAAGATCCGCCGGTTCATTCTCTCCGGCCGCTCAAATCTGCCGGAAAATCGATGTCTCTCGTCTCGAAAAACACTGTGCAGCTGCCGAAATACAGCAGTTTGGCACGCATTGGCGAACGTGTGTTCATGACCGCAGGCTCACAACCAGACCGTTTCGAACTGGCTCGCCTTGAGAAACTGGAGAAAATCCAGGCGCTCGGTCACGATCCCTGGGGCCAGCGGTTCGACAATCACGACGCCATTGCCGCAGTTCGTGAGCGATGTCCTGCGGAATCGGCGACGGACGGGGACACCGTGCGAGTCGCCGGGCGCATCCGCGGCCGACGCAAAGCGGGCAAGCTGCGATTTATCGACCTGCAGGATCAGACCGGTCGGATTCAGCTGCTGTTTTCCAAAGGCGACATGACGGAGCCGCAGTGGGAGCTAATGAGCGCTCTCGATGACGGAGACCTGATTGGGGCTGATGGGCCTCTGCGGCGAACCAACACTGGCGAAGTTTCCGTCTTTGTCAAAGAACTGACAGTGCTTTGTAAATCACTGACTCAGCCGCCGGAAAAATTCCATGGCCTCAAGGACGAGGAAACTCTGATCCGTCAGCGCTATCTGGATCTGATCTACACAGAAGGCGTGCTGGAACGCATGCTGAAGCGCTCGTCAATTATTGATTCCGTGCGTCAGACGCTGCGAGCCAATCGTTTTCATGAAGTGGAGACACCGGTCCTGCATGCGGTCGCCGGTGGTGCTGCTGCTCGTCCATTTATGACTCATCACAACGCGATGGACATGGAACTGTATCTTCGCATTGCCCTCGAGCTGCATCTGAAGCGGCTGATGGTTGGCGGTATTGAACGGGTGTATGAGATCGGCCGCGTCTTCCGCAACGAAGGCGTCGATGCGACTCATAATCCTGAGTTCACGATGATCGAAATCTATCAGGCGTATGGCAACTACGAAACGATGATGGATCTGACCGAACAGATCGTCGTCAACGCCATCCGAGCGATCGGCAACAGCCTGACAATCCCCTGGGGCGACTCGGGCGACCAGATCGACTTCACACCACCGTGGCCACGACGCCGGTACGCAGACCTGTTCCGTGAACATGCGGGCGTTGACATGCACGACGGCCCGGCGGTCGAAGGTCTGGCCCGGAAAATGGGCATTGAAACGGCCGGCGTTCATCCGGATGTGATCGTCAATGAAGTGTTCGAAAAAACGGTTGAAGACCATCTCAGCGGTCCTGTGTTTGTCATCGACTATCCCGCGTCCATCTGCCCGCTGACCAAGCGAAAGCAGAACGCTCCGGCGATTGCCGAACGATTTGAGCTGTACATTCGCGGGATGGAACTGGCCAACGCTTACACCGAACTGAATGACCCGCGTCTTCAGGAAGAGCTCTTCCGGACCCAGCTGGCTGGTCTGGCCGCAGACGATTCAATGGCCAAAATGGATCATGATTTTGTGAAGGCTCTGAAGGTCGGAATGCCACCGGCTGGCGGACTTGGGATTGGCATCGATCGACTGGTGATGCTTCTGACCAATAGCCATGCCATCAAGGACGTGATTTTTTTTCCGCTCACGCGGCATGAAGATTCCGTTCCGGCAGAAAAGAAGAAGCCGGAATCGGCAGACAAGTAACGGGCGGCGGAGTCAGTTGAGATCTTCGATTTGAGATTTGAGATTTTAAGTAAGACGTGTGAAACCGGACCTTGCGACTCGCAGGTAAAATGGTCCTGAGTTATTGATTCAATCGCAATGGAGTGCGTTCGATGTACAAGCTTCTGCTTTGCGTTCGTTATTTGCGAACCAAATACATCGCCCTGGCCAGCATCATCAGTGTGATGCTGGGCGTGGCGACGATGATTGTCGTCAACAGCGTGATGGCCGGCTTCACCACAGAAATGCGTGATCGGCTGCACAACTTCCTGTCGGACATTGTGATCGAATCCCGCAGTATGTCGGGAGTGGAAGACGCAAATCGCCAGATGGCAACGGTGACCGAAGTCGCCGGGCAATACATTCAGGCCATGACGCCGACGATTGAGATCCCCGGGATGGTCACGTTCACCGATCCCTACAGCGGCGAAAGCTACACATCGCCGGTTCAGATTCAGGGGATTGATCCGGAAGGCAAGTCAAAAGTCGGCCCTCTGCAGGATTACCTCGATAGCTACAATCCCATCGTAGAAGACGGCGTTGTTCAGCGCGAGGCTCTGCGAAGTCGTGAAGAACCCATCAGCTGGGAACTGACCGAACAGGCTCGCGAGCATCGCGAACTGGTCAAGCATCGCGAAGCATTATTTCTGCGGGACCTGACCACCGACATTCAGACGGCCACGCCCGAATCCAAGTCGGCGGCACCCGATTTTGATGCAGAGCAGCCGGAAACTTCTACGGCCACCAGTGACGAGCAGCAGGCAAAAAAAACCACGCCCGGAATTATCGAAGACGACTTTATGACCGATCCGCAGGTTGCCGCGAATGAGCCTGAGGTCCGGACTGGGCCGCTGAGTGCTCGCATTTTCCTGGGCGAAGGACTGGTCAGTTTTCAGGCGCAGAATCCGGAGACCGGCAAGCTTCAGAAAATCATGATGGTTGAACCGGGCGATGATGTGATTCTGAGCACGGTCACTGCCGGTCGTCCGCCGGAGCCGGTTCGGATTTCTGCGACTGTTGTCGATTCCTTCCGCAGCGGGATGAATGAATACGATACCAGCATTGTCCTGATGAACATCAACGAGCTGCAGAAAAGCCGCGGGATGCAGATCGACAACTCGATCACCTCCATTCACATCAAACTGAAAAATTACGACGATGCCCCGAAAGCGATTGCTGCGCTGCAGCGAGCGTTCCCGCCGGGGCAGGTCACGATTCGGACGTGGGAAGAAAAGCAGAGCCTGCTGTTGTCCGCAGTGGAAGTAGAAACGGCGATCCTGAATGTGCTGCTGTTTCTGATCATCACAGTCGCCGGATTCGGCATTCTGGCGATCTTCTACATGATCGTGGTCGAGAAAACTCGGGACATCGGTATTTTGAAATCACTCGGGGCCAGCTCCAACGGAGTGATGTCGATTTTCCTGTCCTACGGTCTGGGTTTGGGCATCGTTGGCAGCACGGCGGGTGTGGTGATTGGCTTGCTGTTTGTGAGGTACATCAATCAGATTGAAGATGGGCTGAGCTGGCTGACGGGCCGCAAAGTGTTTGATGAAAAGATTTATTACTTCTTTGAGATTCCCACCAGCGTCAGCCCTTTCATGGTCGCGGCTGTAGCGATGGGGGCCATCAGCATTGCCGTGCTGGCCAGTATCCTGCCGGCACGTCGAGCGGCTCGGCTGCATCCGGTGCGAGCGTTGCGGTTTGAATGACCTTTGTTCGGTGCAAATATCCTTCAGATTGTTTTCCTGATTTCAAAGCAGCCCGCCATGGCAGAGACACTAAAAATGACAACGCCACTGATTTCCGCCGAGGCGATTACGAAGTCTTACTTTAAGGGCGAGCATAAGATTCCGGTGCTGCAGGGCGCTGGACTGAAGGCACATCGCGGTGAGTTCATCTCGGTGATCGGCCAAAGTGGTTCCGGCAAGAGCACACTGTTGCATGTGATGGGACTGCTGGATTCACCGGATGTCGGCGAAGTGCTGCTGGATGGAAATCGGATCGATAATCTGAACCAGAAGGCTCGCGATCAACTGCGGAATCATGTGTTCGGCTTCATCTTTCAGTTTTATCATCTGCTGCCTGAACTGTCGTTGCTGGAAAACGTCATGACGCCGCTGATGATCCGACATTCCATCCTGGGCTATTGGAAGCATCGCAAAGAAATTCGCGATTCAGCGATGCAGATCATTCAGCAGGTAGGTCTGGAGCATCGCATCAAACACCGTCCGTCGGAGCTGTCGGGCGGAGAAATGCAGCGCGGTGCGATTGCTCGAGCTCTTGTTGGTCGTCCTGAAATTTTGCTGGCTGACGAGCCCACAGGAAATCTCGATGCCAGCACCGGCAGTGGAATTATGGACCTCCTGAAGTCTCTGAATGAGAATCAGCAGCTGACAATCGTGATGGTCACCCACGACGAATCCATTGCCGCTCAGGCGCATCGCACCGTCCGCCTGGCTCACGGCCGCATCCAAACCGTGGCCCGCGAAGATGCCGCATAGACGCGGCATTTGAAAGTTTGATTCGTGCCAGCATCACAACCGAGAAATTGATGGAGGCCCCAGGCAGCGACGCGTTCGCGAATGCGAACGCAGGGGTCCTCCGTGGGCGATTACCTCTTAAACGCAAGACCGTTCAAAAAGTAGCAGGCACACTCCGTGTGCCGTCCGCCAAGCTGCGAAAACACTGTTCTTCTTGCGGCTGCGGCACATGGAATGTGCCTGCTACTATGAATAATTGAACGGTATTGCTCTTAAACGACGCTCAATCGCGACAAGTGTGCGCTATGCCTGATTGGCCTGAGTCGACCATCGCCCCAACTGCTGGGCTGGCGCGTGTTTGCCGGTGCAGTTCAGGGTTGACTCGGGTGTAGTCTCGGATGATTGTCAGAGTCGGTCCTTTCTGCCGGAAAGGATTTTCCGATTTGCCGCAAGGCGAACCGAAAGCGGGATGTGGCATGGCACAACAAAAAGCGGTGCCGTGATCTCCGGCGACATGATTTTGGGGTTGAAACTTGTCTGGTCGCAGGTCGCAGCGGGGCTGCCAAGTCCTTTCCGGCAGAAACGACCTACATCAGAAGTCCTTTCCGGCAGAAAGGACCTACATCAGCGCATACCTTCCACCGGCACGGCTTGAAGCGCGTTTTGAAAATGGTCATCAATGTCGCAGCGAGATCGACACGGAGGGCTGACGCCCTGCCGCTCGCTGGATCTGTATTCCTATTCATCATCCGCTTTCCTGATACCTGGTCGCGTGATCGGGCAGTACGCGGCAGATGATGCGGCCTTCTGCGTTGGTCATCCCGATCATGCGAAGTTCACCGCCGCAGTGCTGGCAGAGACCGGAGGGACGAGGCTGGAGACTGGAGGAAAAAGCCTTCAGCCTCAACCCTCGTGCCTCACGCCTTTTTGCGTATCGATCCTTCACACCCTTCCCACGATGAATATGCACCATCATACGTTTCGAATCGATGTCGCCGAGATGCAGATCTTCGCTCATTCGCTGATACAGCGGTCCGTTGAAATGCGGCGAGTGGGTGAGTCCTCGTTCTGTCTGTGGAGCCTTATCGCGGCGGCTCAATCTTCCTGTTGCTCGCCACACGCCGACGGTCTGCTGAGTCATCCTGAGGACGTTCGTTTTCTGATGAAGCCATGATCCAGTCTTTCTGGCAAAAAATCGTATGGAGCATCCAGCGACGCTCCCCGACAGACAGATTGACCAGCCAACATTGCCAAACGCTACAACTTCCCGATACGATGCACTCTCAAAACAACCCCGCCGCGACAGCGGCTTACTTGAACAATCCGTTGTACACCGTGAAAATTTCGAGTATCACGACAACACGGTGGCGGAAATGAAACGATTGCGGGCCGCAGTGAGAGCAGAAATCGGGTAAGGGCCGCCATCACTGACGGCCCTCCCCACACCACCTGACATGCGGGTCCGCATCAGGCGGTTCCTCGAAGCGGAGCGAGGTCGCACCAGAGTTGTTTGAGCGAAAGTAATCCCAGTTGCTCCAGCCACT
>JBDNHX010000482.1:0-2091 GCA_041688565.1 Planctomycetaceae bacterium | reverse complement strand
TCGTTTATCGATTGCCGACCGAAGCGGAATGGGAATATGCCTGCCGCGGCGGTGCGGAGACTGCCTACAGTTTCGGCGGTAACTCCAACAATCTTAGTTTTTTTGCCTGGCACGATGGAAACAGCGGTGGCACGACGCACGCGGCAGGTCAAGGGCGACCGAATTCATTTGGTCTTTATGACATGCATGGAAATGTGTGGGAGTGGTGCGCAGATTGGTATGACGATACGTATCCAGAAGGGCCCCTGATCGATCCAGTTGGCCCGGATATCGGCTTGCTCCGGGTGTTCCGAGGCGGTTGCTGGAACAGTTCTGCCAAGGCCTGCCGGTCGGCGAGCCGTAGCGCGGGCGTCCCGTCATTCCGGAACGTTGACGTCGGCTTCCGCGTGGCCCTGAATTTATGGTCTGTCAAGGCGCCGTAGTCGGAACAGGACAAGTGAGCGGAGCCATCGGACGCAGGCATGGAGGGAGTAAAGCAATAACCGGCGACCGCAAATGCCGGAGCCGCAGGGTGCAGTGGGTTGGAGCCGTTAGGGGCACGGGCTAAGCCGTTGCATGCGATGAATTCTGCATGTTCGAAGAAGGGTCAGAGTTATCACTGCTTCACTCAGACAGCCGAGCTTGGGCAAAAATAGCCTCGATCTTCGAACGTTTCCATCGCGGCGAGGAATCTCCCAAATACACAGGACTGGGAATTCTACCCTTTTGTGCCAGCAGCTCGACCTGCCGCATACTGCACTGCAGAATTGTTGCCACTTGTTTTTTGGTGAGAGTTGTGAGGGTCACTCCAGATGGAGAAGAACGGCTGGAACGCGGCATACATGCTAGAGATCACTGGCAGTGGCGGCCTGAGATTCCTCAACGGCCGGTCAATGCCATTTCAGTTTTGTCAGCTTTTCGTGATCAAGCAGAGCTTGAAAATGGTGCTGGAGCTCGACTGCAATCGCTGGATGCTGCAGCAGTATTCCAGCCTCAATGTTTCGCTCCTGCGCCGCTTCGGTAAAGTTGGCGGAGGAGACAAACACTTGCCGTGAATCGGTGATTACAAACTTTGCGTGTAGACAAGCTGACTTCCCTGAGTCATTTGTTTCCAAAGAGCGAGGATCAAAGTAGATCTCGGGAAGTCGAGCGTCTGGCGGCCACTGCGTCTCTTTGAATCGCTGTCGGAATTTTGCAACGAGATGTTCACGGGGTGAATTGTCTCCGTGAGGACGCTGGATGTTCAGAAACATTCGAACGTGCAGATCAGGAAGCTGAGTCATGCGATGAGCCAATGACTGGAAGACTTCCTGCCCCTGATACACTGCATATCCACAGATCCAAATGGATTGGGTGGCATTGAAAAACATCTGGCGGACAACGACACCGGTGTCTCGAATCATTGCTCCCGGCGGCTCTGGGCCAGTCATTACCAACTCCAGCTGCCCGCTGCTGGAACTCCGCTGCTCTCGTTCCTGAAGGAGCGTTCGGATCCATTCGATCAACAGCGGCCCGGAAAGCCCCAGATTTTGTAATCTGTCAAGTTCGTCCTTAATCGCGGATAACTGACACTGAGGCACAAGTTGTGCCAGTGTCAAACTGCTGAATGGAAGCGACAATCGGCCAGCCGCAATTGCTTCCAGCAGAGATCGGAGACTTCGGTCGCTCAATTGTGCGAGGGTAGAGACCATCAGGGATCCATCCTGAAGAACTCGACTCCGAGATTTTCAACGGTTGGCACAACCAGAGCTCGATCCAGATAATCGTTCTGCTGCTCACAGGACGTTTCGGCAATCAGCAAACAACCGTGACAGGCCGCCCCGTGCAGAAAGCGTCTCTCGTGCAGATTGTCTGGCTGGTGCTGGCAGCACACCGGGTCGTTGGAACACAACTCCGCCTGTGCCAAGGCGTGGCGCATGTGTTCATGAATTCGACGACCTTCCTGAACCAGACCGCCAAGAGTACCCTCGGAATCCGGCGACCCCGTGTACAGCAGGATCCCATAGCCGACATCATCAAATGCGTAGATGCGTTCACGGATTGAACTGGCCGGATATCCGCACTCCAGAGAAATTGCCGTGATCAACATGTGTGAAAGCGAATGAAGCAGAT
>JBDNHX010000009.1:0-2799 GCA_041688565.1 Planctomycetaceae bacterium | reverse complement strand
GTGAATAACTCTTCAAAGTCGATGGACATGATCTGGGTCTATGCCGGCCCAATGCCAGAGCGGATCGTGGTAGTCGAAGCCGAGTCATCGGAGGCCGCAAACGATGAATGACATTCAACGAATGCGTCACAGCCAATTCTCGGGTAGCGAAACTCGCCAAGAGTTTCGGCCGGTCGCGCAATGCCGAAAGTCCTGGTGCCCCTCGCTACGTAGGACACTGCTCCGCGGACTTGATCAGACCGCACACTCAACCGCAGCTCATACATAGGAACAGAAATGACAACACATCCGAATTCCCGCTTCCGCGTCGCGTTGACGGCTGATTTCTACGACGAGTCAGGCAACCCAAAGTTTGAGGACCTTGGTCTTGGCGTGTTCGAAGGCTGTGACGGCATCGAGGTCACGCGATTCCGTGAACACCGCCCTGAGATCACTCCGGATCAACTCGCTGGTTGTGCTGGCGTAGTTGTGCTGACTCCGCGAGTGACGGCCGAGTCTCTCTTAAACAGCGATGAACTGCTTGCGATTGGCAGGTTCGGAGTTGGCTATGACTCGGTCGACGTCGATGCCTGCACAGAACGCGATGTCCTGGCCCTGATCACTGCGGGCGCCGTCGATCGTCCGGTCGCTGAAGCAACGATTGGCTGGATGATTGCACTCACGCATCACATGTTGCCAAAGGACCGCATGGTTCGCACGGGCCAATGGGACGACCGTACGAACTACATGGGGTGTGAACTGCGCGACCGGACGCTGGGAATTATCGGGCTCGGCGGCATCGGCCAGAAGCTGGTCTCGCTGCTGCAGGGTTTCGGTATGCAACAGCCCATCGCATTCGATCCGTTCGTGCCGGCTTCTGTGCTGGAAGAGCTCGGAGTCCGCAGCGTTTCGCTGGCTGAACTACTCACGACTGCTGACTTCGTGTCGGTTCATTGCCCACTCAACGACAAGACGCGTGGTCTGATCGGGGCGAATGAAATCGCGACGATGAAGCCTGACTCCTATCTGCTGAACACGGCAAGAGGCGGCATCGTCGAAGAGCAGGCCCTGTTTGAGGCGTTACAGGAAAAACGCATTGCCGGAGCCGCACTCGACTGCTTCGAGGAAGAGCCGGTCACACAACCTCATCGATTCGGCGAGCTGAACAACGTGATCCTCGCACCGCACTCGATCGCCTGGACGGCCGAGCTGTTTCGAGACATCGGCCGAACGGCGTGTCAGGGCATGCTAAATCTGTCACAGGGCAAACGGCCGGTTGGTGTGTTGAATCCGGAACTCTTCGAACGCGCAAGCTTTCGTTCCAAGTGGTCGGAGATTACTGGCATTGCAAAGGAGTCTCTTGGATAAGCAACCGACCAGCAGGGCACGGGGCACGGTGTTACCAAGTTAACGCAATAAATGATTTAACCTGGGACGAGGAAGTGAAACAACGAACCACCCACCTTGACAGGGGTTTGGAGGAACGGTGTTGTTCGCACGTCGACATGTGACCTTTTCTTGTATGGAGGTGAATGCGAGGCCACGGGTGAATCGAACGGAGATTTGCGGCACGGATGAGATACAAGCGTTTCATTCAATTAATCGCTGCGTCAGACACACGTACCTTTGTGGGGAAGATGTGACTACCGGCAAGGATTACTTGCATCGCAAAGAGTGAGACGGTGGGGCCATCCAAAATCAATCTGTCCAATACTTTGGATGGCCCCCAATACTTCGTCTTCGACCGCCGATATCATAAGTGCTGGAAATTCCCAATCAAAAATGCCTGACCCCTTTGATTCTCTACCAAACTGAAGAAAGGTGGAAAGGCTGGGATTCTGCGCCTATGTCTCGCGCAATTTCAGAGCTCTTGCACGGTCTCACATTGCTTCGAAACGGCTTCCCGCGCTTCACAGTCGCCTGACGGATTCAAATCAGGAATTGCGGCAAATCCCAACCTCAAAACAACCGACTTTTGTCGCTCGTGTCAACATCCAATCGCTATCAATGGAGCGGGCGAAGGGTGTCCCGCATAGATTATCAGACCAACGCAAATCGACAGTGCGAGAACAGCGACAATTGACCAGCGTTTTGCTTGTGATGTCATCGTGTGCCTGGTTCGTCGGTGGTTGAAGAGAGTCTAAGACAGAACGGTACTGATCACGGGGACCGAGGAGTTGATTCTGATTTCAAGACGGACGACGCTCAGGTCTCCCGTGCATCCGATGGTTCGCTGGCTTCGTTGCGAAACGGTTCAGCTCTCATGATCGCGAGTGCCGGAACCTTGAGCGCATTATACAAGTTGGAAACGTGTTCCGGGAACACATTTAGGAGGTCCTCGTGAACAACCAGAGGAATCCTGCAGCTGCGCAGATCGTCGGTCACTCGGCCACCAGCGTGGAAGGGGAAAAAGGGTCAGGAGCCAAAAAGGTTGACTGGGTAAATTGGTCATAATATCATCAGAACTTCAAAAGGAGACTAGGATGCCCCGACCACCACGTGCCGATGTTGCAGGACATCTTTGACCATGCTTTAGATCGTGGTCATCAGCGAGACGCGATTCTTCACAAGGATGGCGACTATGAAGCGTTCGAGCGGGTCTTGAACGAAGGACTGCAGAAGTTCCCAGTTGACCTCCTCACCTACTGCTGGCTGTCAAACCACTGGCACATGGTGTTGAAGCCAAGAGAAAATGGAGCAATGGGGCGTTTACTCTACTGGGCCACGATGACACACACTGCGCGGCACCATGCCCATTACCACACCGCTGGAAACGGACACCTCTACCAAGGGCGTTACAAGAGTATTTCCAATACAGAC